>CALEMZ010000229.1 GCA_937910975.1 uncultured Pseudorhodobacter sp.
GCAGGTGCGTCCGCCCGTGTTGATCAGCGCGGATGGGGCGTTGGTGGGCCTGGTTTCGGTCGAGGGACGGGCGCTATCGGCCCCTAAAGGTGCGGGCTTTACCGCGCGACAGTGGCTGGAGAATGATGGCGATCTGGCGGATCAGGCACAGGCGGCGCTGCGGTCGGGGTTTCTGGGCGACAAGACGTTGCGGCGCTTTGCGCTGTGGGATTGGCGGATTGTGCATCTGAAAGGCAAGGCCGGGTTGGCGCAATTGGACGTGGCCTGCGGCATGGCTGATCTGGTGATCCTGAGCTTGCGGGTTGAGGGGCCGGGGCCGCAGGGCTGTCAGTTTATTGATGCGCAAAAACTGCGACACACCGGGCCTTTGGCGCTTTGGCCTGATGAGGTGGGGAAATTGCGTGTTGTGCCGACCAAGGTCCAAAGCCGGTTATGGACAGGCCGCACCCATGCGGAGGTTTTCATGCTTGAGCGCCAAGTAGAAAAATTGGCAGCCGGTCAATAAAGATACTGGGGTTATCCGTTCCAGCCGCGCAAGGTTTTGCTGCACCACGCGCAACAGGCGCAAAAACCGGTACTTTGCCTCAATTAAACGGGAAACACTTCAGTAGCTGCGGATCAGGCCGACCAAACGGCCCTGCACCTTGACCTGATGGTCCGGTAAAACGCGGGTTTCATAGGCCGGGTTCGCGGCTTCCAAGGCGATCATATTGCCGCGCCGACGAAAACGTTTCAGCGTGGCTTCGGAATCATCCACCAATGCCACGACGATATCCCCATTCTCGGCCGTGGCTTGTTCGCGGATCACGACGATATCGCCATCATTGATCCCGGCCTCGATCATTGAATCGCCTTTCACCTCCAGCGCGTAATGCTGGCCCTTGCCCGAAAGCATGGAGCCGGGCACAGCAACGTGGTGCGATATGTCCTGTAGCGCCTCAATAGGCACCCCGGCGGCGATGCGACCCATAACGGGGATATCCATGGCATGCACAGGTTCCACCATCATTGCCCCTTTGGGCGCGACAGCTTTGCTGCCTTCAATCACCCTCGGGGTGAAGCCGGAGCGTTCCATTGCTTCGGGCAGTTTAATAATTTCAATGGCGCGGGCACGGTGGGCGAGGCGGCGGATAAAGCCACGTTCCTCCAACGCGGTGATAAGGCGGTGAATGCCGGATTTGGAGCGCAAATCCAACGCCTCTTTCATTTCATCGAAGGACGGGGGAACACCTTCTGCATCCACGCGAAGGCGAATGAAATCCAACAGTTCCAATTGCTTGCGTGTAAGCATCAGCCATGTCTCCCAAAAAAGTTCTTGTGCCGTTCTGCACACGTTCTTGGTTTGTGTCAAGGGTTTTGCATCAGAATGGCAGAAAATCCACCAGCGCGCCGACTTCGCGCGGGCCATCGCCAGCGGGATGGATGAGCAAGGCGTTGGCCTGCGCCAATACACCAAGAAGGGCGGAGTCTTGCCGGCCAAAGGCGCGAATATGCGGCGGGTCGCCCGCGTTCGCCGCAGGTTCCACCAATGCGCGCATATAATGGGTGCGCGGGCCATTGGGGCCAAGGGGCGCGGCCAAGGTGGCGCGTTGTGTTTGGGGTGGTGTGGCGGGCATGCCTTGCAAAATGCGGATCATGGGAAGCATGAAGATATGTCCGCAAACTACTGAAGACACAGGGTTTCCCGGAAGTCCAAGCATCGGTGTGCCACGCAAATGACCCGCCATCAGCGGTTTTCCCGGACGCATGGAAACTTTGTAAAATGCGCGTTCCATCCCCAGATCGGCGGCTACTTTGCCAACCAGATCATGGTCGCCCACCGAAGCGCCGCCGATGGTGACGATCAGGTCGGCGTCGTGGGCGAGGGCAAACACCGCGTGCAGGCTGGCCTCGGTATCACGCGCGATGGGCAGGATGCGGGCGATGGCACCGGTCTCCTCTACCATCGCTTTGAGGGCGAAGCTGTTGGAGGCGATGATCTGATCATCACGCGGTGCCTCGCCTGGCATCACCAGCTCATCGCCTGTTGCAATCAGGGCGACAACCGGGCGGCGTGTAACGGAAACCTCGGGCACATTCATGGCGGCCAGAAGGGCTATATCGGCAGGGCGCAGATGGCGGGGGGAAAGAGTATCACCAGCGCGAAAATCCTGGCCCTTGGGGCGGATATGGGTGCCGTTATCGAGCCCTTCGGTGAGGGTGATCTGGTCGCCTTGGCGGCTGACGTCTTCCTGGATTACAACGCGGTCAGCCCCGGGGGGAACGGGCGCGCCGGTGAAAATGCGAATGGTTTGCCCGTGCGAGAGGGTTCCGGGCCAGCCGTGGCCTGCGCTGGCCTCACCCACAACGGTAAAGCGCGCGCCGGGCGTGGCAGGGCCGCAGATGGCGTAACCATCCATGGCAGAGGCGGCAAAAGGCGGCTGGTCACGGGTGGCGGTGGCGGGGCTGGCCATCCAGCGGCCGCAGGCATGGGTGAGAGGAACGGTTTCGTTGGGCAGGGGTGCAACGAGGCCAAAGACAAGGGCCAGCGCCTCATCAACCGAAATCATGGTGCAGCCTCGTACCGCCCGGATTTGCCGCCTTCTTTCAGGATCAGTTTGATGGCAGTGATTTCCATAGCCTTATCAACGGCCTTCACCATGTCATAGATGGTGAGTGCGGCAACGGAAACGGCGGTAAGCGCCTCCATCTCGACCCCGGTTTGGCCGCCGGTTTTGACGGTGGCCTTGATGATAACGCCCGGTAGGCTGGCATCGGGCGTCAGCTCTATCGCGACTTTGGTGATGGGCAGGGGGTGGCACAGCGGGATGAGTTCAGCAGTCTTTTTGGCCCCCATGATGCCAGCCAGCCGGGCCACGCCCAGCACATCGCCTTTGGAGGCGCGGCCTTCGGTGATGAGGGCCAAGGTTTCCGCCGCCATTTTCACCGATCCACTGGCCACGGCGATGCGGGCGGTAACGGGTTTGGCTGACACATCGACCATATGGGCATGGCCCGACTCGTCAAAATGGGTGAGGTCTTCATGCGCCATTCACAGGCCCTCCGTGTGGGTTTTGGGGGTGGCGAGGATGGCGCGGGTCGCGGCCTCGACATCTGCTTGTCGCATGAGGCTTTCCCCAATGAGGAAGCTGCGCACGCCAAAGCGGGCGACATCGGCAAGATCATCCGGCGTAAAGAGGCCGCTTTCCGAAATGATCATCCGGTCTTCAGGCACGAGGCCCGCCAGATCGCGGGTGGTTTGAAGCGTGATGTCAAACGTATGAAGATTGCGGTTGTTGATACCGATCAGCGGTGATCTGAGGGCGGCGGCGCGTTCCAGCTCCGGGGCATCATGCACTTCGATCAGCACATCCATGCCCCATTCAAAGGCGGTGTCTTCCAATTCCTTGGCCTGAGCATCGGAGACGGAGGCCATGATAATGAGGATGCAATCGGCAGAAAGGCTGCGGGCCTCGACCACCTGATAGGGGTCATAGAGGAAATCCTTGCGCAGGCAGGGCAGGTTGGTCGCGTCATGTGCGGCCACAAGATACGCGTCAGCCCCTTGAAAGGATGGCGTATCAGTAAGGACCGAAAGGCAGGCAGCCCCCCCGGCCTCATAAGCGCGGGCCAGTGCGGGCGGATCAAAATCAGCGCGGATCAGCCCTTTGGAAGGGCTGGCTTTTTTGATCTCGGCGATCAGGCCATAGCCGCGGGCCGAAGCCCTGCGCAGGCTTTGCGCAAAGCCGCGCGGGGCGGCTGCGGCGACTGCGGCGGCCTCAATGGCTGCCAAGGGTCGTGCGGCCTTGCGCGCGGCGACCTCTTCCAGCTTATAGGCTTTGATCCGATCTAGAATTGTGGACATGTTCTGGGCCGTTCGATTGGGTGTTTCAAGTGGGTTCAGGCGTTGGTGAGGCGTACAAGTGCCTCAACCCGCGCACGGGCGGCCCCGCTATCGATGCTGCTGCGGGCCATTTCGACCCCGGTTTTCAGATTGTCCACCTTGCCCGCCACCAGTAAAGCGGCGGCAGAGTTGAGCAAGACCGCATCCCTGAAAGCACCAGCGGCACCGTTGAGAAGCGCGCGGAAGGCGGCTGCGTTCTGCGCCGGGCTGCCGCCCATGATCGCCTCAAAGGGATGTTCGGGCAGGCCCGCATCTTCGGGGTGGATGTCAAATTCGGTGATCAGGCCGTCTTTAAGGGCTGCCACTTTGGAGGGGGCTGCGATCGATAGCTCATCCGTGCCGTCGCCACCATGGACAAGCCAGGCGGAGGTGGAGCCGAGTGCTTGCAGCACCTCGGCCATCGGGCGGATCAAATGCGGAGCATAGGCCCCGGTAAGTTGAATTTTAACGCCGGCGGGGTTGGTCAAAGGCCCAAGAATATTGAACAAAGTGCGGGTGCCAAGTTCCAGCCGCACCGGGGCGACATGGCGGGTGGCAGGGTGGTGCATGGGGGCCATCATGAAGCCGATCCCGGCCTCAACAAGGCATCTTTCAACGGTCGCGGGGCCAACCATGACGTTCAGGCCCATTTCCGTCAGCGCATCTGCTGCGCCGGATTTGGACGAAAGATTGCGGTTGCCGTGCTTGGCCACAACCACGCCCGCGCCAGCCACGACAAAGGCCGTGGCGGTGGAGATGTTGAGCGTGCCTTTGCCATCCCCCCCCGTGCCGACGATATCCATCGCCCCTTCGGGCGCGCGCACCGCGTTGCAGCGGGCGCGCATCACATGTGCGGCGGCGGCAATTTCATCCACGGTTTCGCCGCGCGTGCGCAGGGCCATCAACAGGCCACCCATTTGCGCGGGTGTGGCGTCCCCGTCAAAAAGCGCGGAAAAGGCGGCTTCCGCCTCATTGCGGGTCAGGGCGCGGTCTGCGGCGACACCGATCAGGGGTTTGAGGCGATCACTCATACTGCCACCTTCGCGCGATCCAGAAAGTTGCGCAACAGTTGGTGTCCATGTTCGGACGCAATGCTTTCGGGGTGAAACTGCACGCCCTCAATGGGCAGGGTTTTGTGGCGCAGGCCCATGATAGTGCCATCCTCCAACCAGGCTGTCACCTCAAGGCAATCAGGCAGGGTTTCGCGTTCGACCACAAGGCTGTGGTAGCGGGTCGCCTTGAAGGGCGAGGGCAGGCCCGCAAAGACGCCTTGGCCCTTGTGGTGCATCGCGCCCATTTTGCCATGCACGATCTCATGGCAGCGGGTGACCTTGCCGCCAAAAGCCTCGCCAATCGTCTGATGGCCGAGGCAAACGCCGAGCAGTGGGATCTGCGATTCCGCCGCCGCCAGCGTCAGGGGCAGGCAAATGCCCGCCTGCGCAGGGTCACAAGGGCCAGGGGATAGCACGATCATCTCGGGCCGCAGGGCCATGGCGGCCTGCACATCCATCGCATCATTGCGCACGACGCGGATATCCGCGCCCAATTCGCCCAGATAATGCACGAGATTGTAGGTAAAGCTGTCATAGTTGTCGATCAAAAGCAGCATATTGCTTGGCCCGTACCTGTACATGTCTGTTTAGGGGTGAACCCGGTTCTGTGTCGCGCTATACATGGGCCGAGCGGTGCTGGGGCGTCAAGGGAAACCCTCCCTTTTAAGCCCTGACCGACAAAGAGCAGGCAGGAGGGTTGCGGGTGAGCCGTGGTTTTATAGCAGGGGCAGCGTGGGGCATAGTGGTTGTGGGGGTTGGCCTTGTCGTGGCCTCTCAGATTTCCCATGTGCAACGCGCGCGAATGACAGAGGTTCCGCCAGCAGTGGAACAAGCCGGGGTTGGTGGCGCGGATGCTTTGGCTGATGACAAGCCGATTCCGCCCTCAACTGCTGTTGAGCAGGCTGCCGATGTGCCTGCGCTTGCGCCAGTGATTCCCGCGATGCCGCAAGACGCCG
Organism: uncultured Pseudorhodobacter sp.; assembly: GCA_937910975.1. Taxonomy (GTDB): domain Bacteria; phylum Pseudomonadota; class Alphaproteobacteria; order Rhodobacterales; family Rhodobacteraceae; genus Pseudorhodobacter. The sequence goes on from CALEMZ010000229.1 coordinate 5,871, forward strand.
TGCCGGACCTCGCCAGCAATGAGACTGGCGTAGCCGCGGTTCCCGCCCTGCCCGAAACCTCTACCAACCCCAGCGCTTTGCCTGCGCTGCAAGGGCTTGACGCGCAAACCCCGGCGGTTTTGTTAAACCCCGATACGCAAACAGCGGCATTGCCGGGGGCGCAGGTTGCGGCACCCGTATTAGATGCGCCGGTGGTTGCGGGTACGGCCCCGTCGGTTTCAGTGACTGCCGATTCGGTCCCTGGTCTGGTCGATGGGGCGACGGCGGCGCTGCCCGACAGCAACCTCGCCGATGCCTCGCCTGCAGACCCGGATTTGCCACCACCCGCCCCGCTGGCTGTGGTGGAAGCCTCGAAAGCAGAGGCGGCGCCAGAACCAACGCCAGAACCAACGCCAGAACAATCCGTCGCTTCGGCAGAGCCGGCTGTGCGCCCCGCTCCGGGGTTTGGTGGCAAGGTGGAAGGTGTGAAGATTGGACGGCTTCCCAGTATCGGGGCAGCGCCTGCGGTTGATGCTGGCCAAGCGGACAACACGACAGAGGGTGCGGAGGCAGCGGCATTGGAATTGATCACCTCTGACCAGCCCCCGATTGACCGCTTTGCGCGCGTTTTTGAAAACTCGGGCGGCAAACCGCTTTTCACCATCTTGCTGCAAGATACTGGCGGCCCGAGTATTGACCGTGAGGCCTTGGCCAAACTGCCTTTCCCTGTGTCATTCGTGATTGATCCGACCCAGCCCGATGCCGCCACAGCCGCGCAGATTTACCGGGAGGCCGGGCAAGAAATATTGATTCTGGCCATAGGCATTCCTGCGGGGGCCAATGCTTCGGATATCGCGGTCAGCTTTGACGCAATGGCAAGGGTGCTGCCCGAATCTGTGGGTGTCGTCGATCTGGAAAACGGAGGCTTTCAAGGCAACGGCACGCTGGCCGCCGATGTCTTGGCTGTGGTGGCGGATCAAGGGCGCGGCGTGATTTCATGGGATCGCGGGCTGAATGCGGCCGCGCAGATTGCCCGGCGTGAGGGGATGCGCAGCGCGTTGATTTTTCGCGCGCTGGATGCCGAGAATGAGGGCAGCTCAGTGATCCGGCGCTATCTGGACCGTGCGGCCTTCAAGGCAGCACAGGATGGGCGTGTGGTGGTGGCGGGCAAAACCCGGCCTGAAACGATGGCGGCCTTGCTGGAATGGGCTGTGGAGGGGCGTGCGGCAACGGTTGCGATTGCGCCCGCTACAGCGGTTATGACGGGGCAGTAAAACGGCATGCGGCGCCCCCCGCTTGGTGGGGCGCGCTAGCGGTTGCCGGAGGTGAACAGGCCCGCATCCTCAGCCGCTTTGCGCAAGGCGTTGGATTTGTTCACGGTTTCCTCATATTCCGACTGCGGGTCGCTGTCATAGACTACGCCGCCCCCAGCCTGAATATAAAGCTGTTCATCCTTCAGAACGGCGGTGCGCAGGGCGATGCAAAAATCCATCTCGCCATTGGCGGCGAAATAGCCGACGCCGCCACCATAGACGCCGCGCTTTTCCGGCTCCAGCTCATCAATGATTTCCATCGCGCGCACTTTTGGCGCACCAGATACCGTGCCTGCAGGCAAACCCGCTAGCAGGGCCGAAAGCGCATCTTCGCCATCGGCAATCTGGCCCACCACGTTTGAGACGATGTGCATCACATGGCTGTAGCGTTCGATGATAAATTCTTCGGTTGGCCGCACAGTGCCGATCTTTGCGACCCGGCCCACGTCATTGCGGCCAAGATCGAGCAGCATCAGATGCTCGGCCAGTTCCTTTGGGTCGGCCAGCAGATCCAACTCATTGGCGCGGTCTTCCTCTGGCGTGGCTCCGCGTTTGCGGGTGCCTGCGATGGGGCGGACCGTTACTTCGCCTTCGCGCAGGCGGACAAGAATTTCGGGGCTGGCGCCCACGACCTGAAAGCCGCCGAAGTTGAAGAAAAACATGAAGGGCGAGGGGTTGGTGCGGCGCAAGGAGCGGTAAAGCGCGAAGGGCGGCTGCGCAAACCGCTGTTTCCAACGCTGGCTGGGCACGACCTGAAAGATATCGCCGGCGCGTATATATTCCTTGGCCTTTTCGACCGCCGCGAGATAGCCGGAATGGGTGAAGTTTGATTGTGCCTCACCCACGGCGGCGGCCTCGCCAAAGTCGCGATCGGCACAG
>CALEMZ010000230.1 GCA_937910975.1 uncultured Pseudorhodobacter sp.
GACATTCTGGCGGCGCGCGACAAACTCAAAGCCTCAGGCGCACGGGTGCTGGGGACGGGAGAGCCCAAGATCGGGGCGCATGGCAAACCGGTATTGTTTCTGCACCCCAAAGATTTCAACGGCTGTCTGGTAGAATTGGAGCAGGTATGACCATCACCGCAGCATTGGTTCTGTTCGCAGTCACATGGTTCATGACATTTTTTGTCGTGCTGCCGCTGCGCTTTATCTCACAAGGGGATGACGGGAAGGTTGTCCCCGGCACGCCTTCCAGCGCGCCCGCAGGCTTTGTCGTCAAGCGCAAGGCATGGATCACAACGATTGCGGCAACCATCATCTGGCTCGGGCTCTGCGCGATCATCCTATCGGGCATGATTTCGGTGCGCGATTTTGATTGGATGAACCGGATGCCGCCGATATCGACCGACAGCTGATCACGCCTAGCGATGCGGTTCCATCGCATTAAGCCGATGGAACAGATGCGTGAATGTGGCCGCCCCCAAGACCGGGATCAACAGGTTGATAAACGGGATCGACAGGGGCGCGGCCATCAGCCCTCCCGCCCACCACACCGTCAGCCAATGGCGCTTGCGCAGGGCTTTTGCAGCCTTGCGCCCCATGCGCCGCGCGGCAACAAGTGTGAAATACTCGCGCCCAAGCAACATCCCGTTTACCGCCCAGAACACCACCGGAATGAACGGCCCAGCAAAAGCATAAAGCAACAGCGCCAGCGCGTTGACCGTGACGAGAAGCGCAAAGAAATTCGCCGTATCAATTGCGGCATCGCCAAAGCTTTGCTTTTGCGCGGGCGGCAGGCCCGGATAATGCCGATCCTCAACCGCTTTGGCCACATCATCGAGGAAAAGTGATGTGAAGACCGAGGCGACAGGCATCATCAAGAACACCGACAGCCCTATCATAAACAGCGCCGAACCCCAGCTGAGCAGCGTGCCAAGGCCGGAAACAGGGCCAACGAAGGGGATCTCAATCATCTCGGGGGTGAAGGTTTGGATCACCCACAAAAAACCTGCATAGATCAATACCAAAAGTGCCACGGTCAAGCCCACGCCCCAAAGCATAACGCGCCGAAACCGGGGATCGCCTAATTGGCCGAGCGCCTTCAAAAAGTCTGAAAAGATCATGTCGCGGCCCATTCTATCAGCGTTGCCACATCCGGGCGCGGGCGCTCTGGCGGGATGTTTTTCGCGGTGCCAATATGAATGATGCCCGCGACGGTCTCAGTCGGTGAAAGGCCGAACCCGGCTTCTACGAAAGCCCGGTCATGCGCGGGCCAGCCCGTGATCCAATTTGCCCCCCAGCCCGCCACAAGTGCGGCATTGACCAGCGTCAGGCACACTGCCCCGGCGGATAATATCTGCTCGATCTGCGGGACTTTTTCCGAGAGTTTGGGGCTGGAAATGACGACGACAGCAAGGGTTCCGGCGTCGAATTGCGCGGCCCCTTTGTCTGCCTTCTCGGTATCATAGCCAAGGGCTGCAGCCTGTGCGCGCACCAAAGCGGCAAGCCGCCCCATCGCGCCCTGCTCCAGCACGATAAAACGCCAAGGCTCCAACTTGCCATGATCCGGCACCCGCACGGCGGCCGTCAGCAATGGCATCAGCGCCTCTCTCCCCGGCACTGGCAGGCCGAGCATCTTTGCGGGAACGGACCTGCGGGCCTGTAGGAAAGTCGCTGCGCTGATCTGCGGGTCTGCCATCGGGCCACTCCTTTTGCTTGCCCCCCTGATGTCGGGGATCGGCGGCACCGGGTCAAGGGGCCGCGTGCAAAAGCAGGGCGCGCACGTCAGCCCAGCGCGTAGCCTGCGCCGCGCACGGTGCGCAGCGGGTCTTCGCCGCCGTATTGGCACAAAGCCTTGCGCAGGCGGCCGATATGCACGTCCACGGTGCGGGTATCGACATAGATATCCCGGCCCCAGACGCGGTCCAGCAGTTGGTCCCGCCCCCAAACGCGCCCCGGTTTTTCCATGAATGTACTCAGCAGCCGAAACTCCGTTGGCCCCAGTTTCAACACCTTATCGGAGCGAAACACGCGGTGGGTTTCGGTATCAAGGCGGATATCTTCAAACTCCAGCACCAGCCCCATGGTTGCCGGGCGCACCCGTCGCAGGGCGGCACGCACCCGCGCCATCAGCTCCACCACCGAATAGGGCTTGATTACATAATCATCTGCCCCGGTCTCAAGGCCACGCACGCGGTCCACCTCCTCGGCGCGGGCCGAAAGCATGATGATGCCGATATTGCGGGTTTCAGGCGCCATTTTCAGACGGCGGCAAACCTCGATCCCCGAAACAAGTGGCAGCATCCAATCCAGCACAATCAGATCTGGGGCGACCTCGTCGACCATCATTAAGGCTTCCTCGCCGTCAACGGCC
>CALEMZ010000231.1 GCA_937910975.1 uncultured Pseudorhodobacter sp.
GCTGATCTCCGCGCAAAAAGATCATGCCGCAATGTTGTTTGACATTTCCGCCCGCGCCATTGCCGCCTTGCCGCCTGCAACGCGGGAGGTTTTGGGCCTTCGTGGCTTGGTTCGACTGCCTGCCGCATCCTATTTATCCGTCGCCAACCCGCCGCCGCCACACCAAAACGGCCAATAGCTTTGTGCAATTCAGGCATTTGACGCCACGGATTGCCACAAAGCCCGTTGCAAAGATGCCAATTATACCCCCTACTTTGCCGCGAACGCCAACCAACCCAGTGAGCCTACGTGACTGAAAATACCCACCCCCTAGCACCGCAACCGGATGACAGCGCAATACCTGTCATCGAAATCCGGGACCTGCACAAAAGCTACGGCAATCTCGAAGTGCTCAAGGGCATTGATATGGTGGCACCCAAAGGCCATGTGATTTCCCTGATCGGCTCGTCCGGCTCGGGCAAATCCACGCTTTTGCGCTGCTGCAATCTGCTTGAAGACAGCCAGCAAGGCGTGATCAAGTTTGAAGGCGAGGCCGTGCATTGGCGTGGCGAAGGGTTGAACCGCCACCCCGCAGATCGCGCGCAGGTCACGCGGATACGCACCAATCTGTCCATGGTGTTTCAGCAGTTCAACCTGTGGTCCCATATGACGATTTTGCAAAACGTCATGGAGGCCCCTGTCACAGTCCTAAAGCGCGATCCGGCCGAGGTTGAAGAGCGGGCGCGGCACTATCTGGACAAGGTGGGCATTGGCGACAAGGCGGATGCCTGGCCTGCGATGTTGTCGGGTGGCCAGCAACAACGCGCAGCCATCGCACGCGCGCTGTGCATGGAACCGCGCGCCTTGCTCTTTGATGAACCAACCTCGGCGCTGGACCCGGAGCTGGAGCAAGAAGTGGTCAGGGTTATCAAAGCCCTGGCCGAAGAAGGGCGCACGATGCTGCTGGTCACGCATGATATGCGGCTGGCGGCGGATGTGTCTGACCACGTGGTTTTCCTGCACCAAGGCAAGACCGAAGAAGAAGGTCCGCCCAGCGACCTGTTCGGAAACCCGCAAACGGAACGTTTGCGTGGCTTCCTTTCCGCTGGCGGCTGAGGCACAAAGATAACATCAAAGCTTTACGATAGGGAGATTCCAATGAAAAAGCTGATCTTGACGACCGCGCTTCTGGCGCTGACTGCTGGCGCTTCGCTGGCACAAACCGTCCGTATGGGGACCGAGGGTGCCTACCCTCCCTATAACTTCATCAACGACGCGGGCGAAGTTGACGGGTTTGAGCGTGAGCTTGGCGACAAGCTGTGCGAAATGGCGCAACTGACCTGTGAATGGGTGACGACTGATTGGGATGGCATCATCCCCAACCTTCAGTCCGGCAACTATGACACGATCATCGCGGGCATGAGCATCACCGACGAGCGTGATAAAGTGATCGATTTCACCCAAAACTACATCCCGCCGGCATCCTCTGCCTATATGGCGCTGGACGCGGGTGCAGATGTCAAAGGCGGCGTGATTGCGGCGCAGACTGGCACGATTCAGGCGGGCTATGTCGCTGAAAATGGCGCTACGCTGGTCGAATTCGCAACCCCGGATGAAACCGTGGCCGCAGTGCGCAATGGCGAAGCAGATGCCGTGTTTGCCGACAAAGACTACCTTGCCCCGATCCTGGCGGAGTCGGGCGGCCAGTTCGTCTGGGCCGGTGAAGAGGTGCAGCTTGGTGGCGGCGTTGGCATGGGCCTGCGCGAATCCGACACCGAGCTGAAAGCAAAGTTCGATGCGGGCATCACAGCCATGAAGGCTGATGGCTCGCTCAATGCGCTGATCAAGAAGTGGTTCGGCGACGCTGTCGCACTTTTCTGATTGCCCTGAAAGAGGCAGCGCGACCTTCCCCGCGGGGAAGGTACGCGCTGCCTAAACCGGATCATCATGTTTTCATCTTGTGCCGCCCCTGACACGCTTCAAGGCCTTAGCTGGCTTTTGTGCTACCTGACCACGGGCAAGCATATTGATTTCTATTGGTCTTTTCTGACGGTGCTCACGCTGCTGGCGGTGACGGCCCCAACCGCGCTGGCCTTTGGTTTTGGCGGCGCGATGATGGCCCGCTCACAATATTTGGCGCTGCGGATAATTGGCAAAGGCTATACCGCCATGGTGCGCGGCATACCCGATATTGTATTTTTCCTGTTTTTCGTCATTGCCCTGGATCAGGGTATTGAATGGTTTATGCATCAGGTCCGCTGCCCGGATTGGACTGACCCCATTCGAAATGGACTGGAATTCCGGGTCTGCCCCGAGGCAAAAGTGCCGAACAACTCTGCAGCCCAGCTTTGGCATTCGGTCTATGGCTTTGTACTGGCCGTGATTACATTTGCATTGGTGTTTGGTGCCTTTGCCGCCAACGTGCTTTATGGCGCGATGCAGGCGGTGCCACGTGAACAGCTGGAAACGGCAGAGGCTTATGGAATGAGCCACGGCCAGGTGTTTCGTCGGGTTCTTGTGCCGCAGATGTGGGTCTTTGCCCTGCCCGGCCTATCGAACCTGTGGATGATCTTGATAAAGGCTACTCCTTTGCTGTTCCTTTTGGGCGTGCAAGACATCGTCTATTGGGCGCGAGAGTTGGGCGGATCAAAAACCAGCGCCTATGCCTATCCGCACCCCGATTGGCGGCTGTATTACTTCTTGTTCCTGATGGTATTTTACCTCGCCATGACCAAGGTTTCCGAGGTGGTTCTGGCCCGCGTGCAAAATCGCCTGAGCCTTGGGCAGGCCACTGCCGCCGGTGAAGCCCAACGAAGGGCCGCCGTATGAGTTGCCTTCAAACCGTCGCAGATTATGGCCTGCGCTCAATGGGTTATGGCGAGAGGTTATTGCCTAAGACCGATTTCACCCTGTGCCAACAGTTTACGCTGATCGGCTCTGGCATGTTGTGGAACATCTATTTCGGCGTGCTGGCGCTGATGTTCGGCTTTTTACTGGCCAATGTGATTGCGCTGGCGAAGGCCTCGCGTTTTGCCCTTGCCCGCAAACCGGCGGAATGGTTCATCTTCATCTTTCGTGGCTCGCCCTTGTTCATCCAGTTTTTTCTGGCCTATGAGGCGTTGGTGTTATTGCCGCGCAACGGGATCGAGATTTTCGGAATGACCGCCGAGGTCAGTTGGCTGTCGCGGGCTTGGGCCGGGGCGCTGCTCGTGCTCTTTCTCAACACTGCCGCTTATACGGCCGAGATATTTTACGGCGCGTTGCGCTCAATCCCGAAGGGCGATCTGGAAGCGGCGGATGCTTATGGCATTTCCGGCTGGTCTAAATTCGCGCGGGTGCAATGGCCAACCATGCTGCGGCTGGCTTGGCCTGCCTATACCAATGAAGCGATCTTTTTGTTTCACGCTACCACGCTGGTGTTCTTTTCGGGCTTCCCCGCCTTTCGGCAAGAGGGGGATGCGCTGTATTACGCCAGCTATTTCGTGGACAAAACCTTCAACCCCTTCGTCCCCTATCCCATCGTCGCCTTCTATTTCATCCTGTTGACGCTGGCACTGATAGGGATATTTGGAATCGTCAATCGGCGGCTTAATCGACATTTGCCGTCCAACTCGCGGAGCAAATTGAAATTTCGCCCGCAAATTATCAGGTGACTTATGAAAGACTGGCTGAGGAAACATCACGAAGTTCGCACAATCCGTGTGGCTGCGGCGGACCTCAATGGACAGGCACGCGGCAAGCGTATTCCCGCGCGTTATGCAGATAAAGCGGTAAAGGACGGGACGCGGTTCCCGTTTTCCGTGCTCAACCTTGATATTTGGGGCGAAGATATCGACGACAGCCCCTTGGTCTTTGAACAAGGCGACCAGGACGGCGTGTTGAAGCCGACCGAGCGCGGCTTCATGCCGATGCCTTGGTTGGAGGCACCGACCGCCTTGCTGCCGATCTGGATGTTCCGTGAAAACGGGCAGCCTTATGATGGCGACCCACGGCAGGCTTTGGCCGCAGTCGTGGCACGTTACAAGGCACGCGGATTGACCCCGGTTTGCGCGATGGAGCTGGAATTCTTTCTGATCGATGACAGCGGCAAGAAGATGCAGGTTCCCGCCTCGCCCCGTTCGGGCAAGCGGCGCAAGGCGGCAGAGACGCTGTCTATCCGGGCGCTGGATGCGTTCGATACGTTCTTTACCGATCTGTATGATGCCTGCGAAGCGATGGATATTCCGGCCGACACCTCCACCTCTGAAACCGGGCTGGGGCAGTTTGAGGTCAACCTGATGCATTGTGATGATGCGTTGCGGGCTGCGGATGATGCGTGGTTGTTCAAGATGTTGGTCAAGGGACTGGCGCGGCGGCATGGGTTTGCAGCCTCGTTCATGGCCAAACCTTACCCGGAGTATTCGGGATCGGGGCTGCACACGCATTTCTCGATCTTGGATGAGAAAGGTGAGAACATTTTCGATTCCGGCGGGCCGAAGGGAACGACGGTGCTGCGGCATGCGGTGGCTGGCTGTCTGGACGCGATGAACGACTCAACGCTGCTCTTTGCACCACATGGCAACTCATATGAGCGGCTGGTGCCTGATGCCCATGCCCCGGTTGCAATTTGTTGGGGCTATGAAAACCGGACAGCCGCGATCCGTATTCCGGCGGGAAGTGCAGCGGCGCGGCGGATTGAGCATCGGGTTGCGGGGGCAGATGTGAACCCCTATCTGATGCTGGCCGTTATTCTGGGCGCGGCGCTGAACGGAATCGAAGACGAGGTAGAGCCACCTCCGCCGATCACTGGCAATGCCTATTCGCAGACCGGGCTAAAACAGATCCCGACCGAGTGGGGTGCCGCGATTGATGCCTTTGAAAAATCCAGCATCATGCCCCGGATTTTCAGCCGCGAACTGATCCGGAACTTTACGCTCACCAAGCGGCAAGAGATCCATTATCTGGCCGAGTTGAGCCGCGAGGAACAACTGGAACTGTATCTCGATACGGTGTGATCAGGCTGTCCGCGCGCGGCGGTACCCGCGCGCGGACGTTTTTCTATCCGCTTGAAATGGAGCGGCTTTTAAACTTTTGCGCGCCAATCTTAACCTGCGCACGCGGGCGCGCGGTTGGTCAATGGCCGTTGCCCTTGCACAAAACGGGGGCGCGCCTTAGCTTGGCTTTCCCTTCCCCATGACCGGCCAGCGCATGACCCCGATCCTTTATTCCTTTCGCCGCTGCCCCTATGCCATGCGGGCGCGACTGGCCGTCACCTCGTCCGGCGTGCGGGTGGAGTTGCGGGAGATATTGCTGCGCGACAAGCCCCCTGCGTTTCTGGCGGCCTCACCCAGCGGTACGGTGCCTTGTTTGGTTTGGGACGCGGGCGTGGTTGATGAAAGCCTTGACGTGATGCGTTGGGCCTTGAGGCAGGCCGACCCGGAGCGCTGGCTGGAGATGCCGGAAGCTGGCTGGTCGTGGATACGCCGTGCCGATGGGCCATTCAAGGCAGCCCTCGACCGCGTGAAATATGCCAGTCGCCACCCGGCAGCAGAGGTGGAGGCAGGGCGCGCAGTGGCGATTGGGTTTTTCACCGACCTGGAGGCGCAATTGGGGGAATGGATTTTTGACCACGCCAGCCTTGCCGATTTCGCGATTTTGCCCTTTGTCCGGCAATATGTCTTTATTGATAAGGCATGGTTTGACGCGCAGCCCTGGCCAAAGCTGCAAGGCTGGCTGGCGCGGTTTCTGGCCTCAGAGCGTTTTGGCGCGGTGATGGTGAAACATCCGGTTTGGGCCGAAGGTGACCCGCCGTTGATTATGGGGTGAGGCTTGGGGGGGCGACGCCCCCCGATTACTGGCGCGGGGCTTGATGCCTCACAGCAAGTCTTCTTCCTCGCCATCGACATCAACGCCCAATGCATCCAGCCCGGCCTCAAGGTTTTCGGCCAGATGCGGCATGCCCATCAAATAGCTGGCGGTGGGGGTGGTTTTCTCGGTGCGCGCGGTCATCAGGGCCTCGGCGTAATCCTCAGCTTCGAAGCTGCCACGCCCGATCCATGCAATCGCGGTGAGATGGGCCTGTTCATCGTCATTAAGGTTTTCGATGAAGGCTGTGAGTTCCGCCGCGGCAACATGGCCCTCGCGGGCCTGAAAAATGACTTGGACGACTTTGCTTGGGCTGATCTCGATCATGGGGTATCCTCTTGGCTCTGACCCAGAGTGCGCCAGTCTGCGCGCCAGAGCAAGAGCCGAGGACAGTCTGATGACGCGGCTTTCCCCCCTTGCCGCGCCGTGGGGGTTGCGGCTAATCTGCGCAAATCAATGGAATAAGGTACATCATGCTGATCGGCATTCTACAAACCGGCCAAGCGCCCGATAAACTCATAGGCGAAATGGGCGATTATCCTGAAATGTTTCAACGTCTTTTGGCGGGACATGGGTTCACGTTCAAGACATGGCGTGTGCTGGAGGGGGAGTTTCCGCCCGATGTGCATGCCGCAGATGGTTGGCTGATCACAGGTTCGCGCTTTGGGGCCTATGAAGACCATCCCTGGATCCCGCCGTTGGAGGACTTCATCCGCGCGTCCTATGCGGCGCATGTGCCGATGGTGGGGATTTGCTTTGGCCATCAGATCATCGCGCAGGCGATGGGTGGAAAGGTGGAGAAATATACCAAAGGCTGGGCCGTGGGGGCGACGGAATATGATTTCGGCGGCCGAAAAATAGTGCTGAACGCCTGGCACCAGGACCAGGTGGTAAAGGTGCCAGAGGTAGCGGAAGTGATTGGAACGAATGAGTTTTGCGCGAGTGCCGCCCTGCTTTACGATGATCGGGCCTTCACGGTGCAAGCCCATCCGGAGTATGGCCCCGCGTTTCTGGATGGGTTGATGAGGGTGCGCGGCAAGGGCCTCGTGCCCGATGCGCTGATGGCGGCGGCGGCGGCGAAGCTCGGCGATCCGTTGGATAATACCAGTATGGCTGGCCAGATCGCCACCTTTTTCAAGCAGCCCAGAGGCTGAGAATTACCCCGGAGAATTCCGATGACGAAATGGACCGATACGATACCAGACGCCGCCAAGGCCTATATTGAGGGACGGCGGCTTGATGAGGTGGAATGCATCATCGCCGATATCGCGGGGGTGGCGCGAGGCAAGGCGATGCCTGCGTCGAAATTCGCGACGCAGAAGAATTACTATTTGCCTAACTCGATCTTTTTACAAACAATTACGGGGGAGTGGGCAGATAATCCGACGGGGCTGTTCACCGAGCCGGATATGGTTTTGGTGCCGGATTATTCAACCACCACAGCGGCCCCCTGGACCGCAGATATCACCATGCAGGTGATCCATGATGCGCAAGATCAGCAGGGCAACCCGGTGCCAACCGCACCACGCAACGTGCTCAAGCGGATTGTGGCGCTTTACAATGCGCGGGGATGGCAGCCGGTCGTGGCCCCGGAGATGGAGTTCTTTCTGACCGCGCGCAACCTTGACCCAAACATGCCAGTGATGCCCCCGATGGGACGCTCAGGCCGCCGGGCGGCGGGCAAGCAGGCCTACTCGATGTCGGCCATCGATGAATATGGCAAGGTGATCGACGATATCTATGATTTTGCCGAAGCGCAGGGCCTGGAGATCGACGGGATATTGCAAGAGGGCGGCGCGGGTCAGGTGGAGATCAACCTCGCGCATGGCGACCCGGTGCGGTTGGCAGACGAGGTCTTTTTCTTCAAGCGCCTGATCCGCGAGGCGGCGTTGCGGCATGATTGTTTTGCGACCTTCATGGCCAAACCGATCGAGGGGGAGCCGGGATCAGCGATGCATATCCATCATTCGGTGGTGGATATTGCGACGGGCAAGAACATCTTTTCCGCCGAAGACGGTTCGGAAACTGATGCCTTCTTGCATTTCATTGCTGGGATGCAGAACCACACGCCCGCTGCCGTGGCGCTGCTTGCACCCTATGTGAACAGCTATCGCCGCTATGTGCCGGATTTTGCAGCCCCCATCAATCTGGAATGGGGCCGCGACAACCGCACCACCGGGCTGCGTGTGCCGATCTCCGGGCCGGAGGCGCGGCGGTTGGAAAACCGTTTGGCTGGAATGGATTGCAACCCCTATCTGGGGCTGGCGGCCTCATTGGCCTGCGGTTATCTGGGGCTGATCGAGGGCACGATGCCGCGCGATGAATGCAGGGGCGATGCCTACAACATCGAAACTGACCTGCCCTATACCCTCGGCGATGCCTTGGACCTGCTGGAGCAGGACACTGCACTGTGCGATGCTTTGGGCTCGGAGTTTTGCAAGGTTTACGATTCTGTAAAACGCAACGAATACAAAGAGTTCCTACAGGTCATCAGCCCATGGGAACGCGAGCATCTGTTGCTGAACGTATGAATCTTTTGCATGCTAATGACAAGGCGGGGGAATACCCCGCCTCATACTACGCCGCGACGGCCAATGCATTGGCCCCTTTTGCGCCACTCAAGGGCCAGGTGACGGCGGATGTCTGCATTATTGGCGGTGGCTATACCGGGCTGTCGGCGGCGTTGCACTGCGCGCAGGCGGGGTTGAGCGTAGTACTGCTGGAGGCGCATCGCGTGGGCTTTGGGGCCTCGGGGCGCAATGGCGGGCAGGTCGGATCAGGCCAGCGGCTGGAGCAAGACGCGCTGGAGAAGATGGCCGGGCGCGAGGCCGCCCACGCGCTGTGGGATATGGGGCAAGAGGCCAAGGATCTGGTGCGCGATCTGGCAGGCTCGATGGGCTTGCCGTTCCATCCGGGCGTGGCCCATGCCTGCTACGCCCAATCGGAAGTGGACCACACCCACCGCTACGCCGAAAAGCTGGCGCGCGATTACGGCTATAACCAGATCGAGCCGCTGGACAAGGCGGGCATCGGCGCGCTGATCGGCTCGGATCGCTTTGCTGGCGGCGAGGTGGATCGCGGCGCGGGGCATTTGCACCCGCTCAATTTCGCGCTTGGGCTGGCCCGCGCAGCGGCAGAGGCAGGCGCGCGCATCCATGAGCGCTCAGAGGTGCTCCTTATCAAGCACGGGCTGCGGCCCATCGTGCAAACCGGGCAAGGCCGGGTGAGCTGCAACCATGTGATTCTGGCAGGCAATGGCTATCTGGGCGGGCTGGAACGCAAAGTTGCGGCCCGCGTGATGCCGATCAACAATTTCATTCTGGCCACCGAACCTCTGGGCGCGCAGGCCAAGGACATTCTGGCCGAGAATATTGCGGTGGCCGATACCAAATTCGTGGTGAATTACTGGCGCTTGTCGGACGAGGGGCGGCTGCTGTTTGGCGGCGGTGAAAGCTATGGTTATCGCTTCCCCGACATTCTCAAAACCGTGCGCAAACCGATGCTGGCGGTTTATCCGCAACTGGCAGAGGCGCGGATCGATTATGCTTGGGGCGGCACACTGGCGATCACGATGAACCGGATGCCCTGCTTTGCGCGGCCCCATGCAAATGTACTTTCAGCCTCAGGCTATTCGGGGCATGGGGTGGCGCTGGCCACCTTGGCAGGCAAGCTGATGGCGCAGGCGGTGCAAGGCCAGGCGGCCGGGTTTGACGTAATGGCTACCCTGCCCCAACCGCGTTTCCCCGGCGGGGCCGCGCTGCGCTGGCCGCTTCTGGTTGCGGCGATGAGCTGGTATTCCTTGCGTGACCGACTGGGCGTTTAACGCCCGCCCCCCGCTGATTTCATCTTTGCAAAAATACGCAAAACACGGCCAGCCGGGGGCGGGCCGTGTAATTGGCGCAAGACCCCGGTCAGAGTTTGGAAAGCTTCTTTTGCAACTCGGCCAGTTGGGCCTTGATATCACGCAGTTCATCGGACTCGCTTGGCGGCTTTTCCGCCTCATCCGCAGCGGGGGCTGTGTTGCTCCAGCCAGGCATCCCGCCCATGATGGTTTTCAGGAAAGCTTCTTGCTGTTTGCGCATCGCATCAAACCCCGGCACTGCGGCCATCGGGTTTGGCACTTTGGTCAGGTTTTCCACTATTTTTGTTTGGTTATCGCGCAGCATATCGAAGGAGGCAGACAGAAACTGCGGCACGATAGAGCCGACCCCGCTTGTATAGCTGCGCACCAGATCATTGAGCACATTGGTGGGCAAAACGCTTTCGCCCTTGCTTTCATGCTCCGCCACGATTTGCAGCAAGTATTGGCGGGTCAGATCATCGCCGGATTTCAGATCAATGATCTGCACCTCACGCCCTTTTCGGATGAAGCCTGCGATGTCTTCCAGCGTCACATAATCAGACGTTTCGGTGTTATAGAGGCGACGGCTCGCGTAACGCTTTATCAGCAGTGGCTTCTCTGTCTCGGCCATTTTGCCCCCCGTTATTGTTGCACTGCAGTAAAGCTTAGGGCAGTGCAGAATAAAAGAAAAGAGCGGGCTTACAAAAGCCCGCTCTTGGCGTTTCTACCGACAGGGAGGGTGCCGGGATGCGCCCAATCCTTGCGGATTATTTCGCAGCAGCTGCCACTTTTTTTGCAGCGCTCTGCACGTCAGCCGTGGCCTTTTTGACAGCAGCCGAAGTTTCTTCGGAGATATCTTTGCCAGCAGACAGCATCATTTCAACAGTTTCCATCTGCACTTTTTTCGCAATTTCAGCGAAAGAGGCCAGGTTTTCAGCAGCCATTTCAGCGGCAACCGAAGCGAAATCGGTCGCGGCTTTGGTGTAATCTGCCGGGTCAGCCTTGGCTTTGGAAACATCAGCAACTTTTGCAAAAGTGTCTTTTGCCCATTTCGAAGTGATCTCGGTGGACTTTTCAGCAGCTTCCAGCGCCACTTTCGACATTTTCTCAGCCATAGCGGCCTGGGTCTTGAACGCGTTCTGGAATGCAGCATTGTCAACTGGGAACGCAGCCATCATGTCCTGAACCATTTTCGTCATATCCGGGGTCTTGGTCATTCTATTTCTCCAAATAAGCGGAAGCTATCCCGCGATTCCTTGAAGACAATATAGATGCTGCGCCGCAGCATTGCAAGCTTTTATTCTGCACTGCGGCATTTACAGCTTGCAATGCTGCAATGCAGAATGCGCATGGCTCAGCCCGTGATCGAAGGCTTTGGCGTGGCGCTGACATAGGTTCCGGGGGCCAAAGCGAGCACCGGGTTATCCGGGCCACCCGGCGTGCGGGCGGGTCGCTTCTTGCCCGATTGCCCAGCAAGCCATTCACCCCAGCGCGGCCACCAGCTTTCCTTGCGGAAGGTCGCCCCGGCCAGAAATTCTTCGGGCGTCGTCATCGGCGCGTCATTGGTGTAATGGCCGTACTTCTGCTTACTCGGCGGGTTGACGATCCCTGCGATATGGCCCGATTGCGCCATGATGAAGGTTTTATCCTTGGAGCCAAACTGCGCGATGCTTCGGTAGCTGCTTTTCCAGGCCGCGATATGATCGGTTTCGCAGGCAATCGCACAGATTGGGATCTTTATGCTGGACAGGCTGACCGGTTCGCCAAAGACAGGAAAGACACCTTTGGCCAGCCCATTATCCCTGCAAAGGCCCCGAATATATTCGACTGCCATTTTTGCTGGAAGATTGGTGCCATCGCCGTTCCAGAACAATAGGTCAAACGCAGGTGGGGCCTCGCCCATCATGTAGCTTTTGATAGCGGGCTGGTAGATCAGGTCATTGGAGCGCAGGTATGAGAACGTGCGCGACATAAAGGTCTTGTCCAGTACGCCATCCGCGCTGACCTGCCGCTCAATGCCATCAATGAAATCATCCGAAAGGAACACACCCACCTCTCCGGGATCGGAGAAATCGGTGAGGGTGGTGAAGAAGGTGGCGGATTTGACAGTCTTGTCGTCTGCCTTGGTCAAATGCGCAAGCGTCAGAGAAAGCGTGGTGCCTGCAATGCAATAGCCCACGGTATTGACCTGTTTGGTGCCGCAAATGCGCCGCACCTCGGCCATGGCGCGCAGATAGCCGTCACGGATGTAATCATCCATGCCGACATCGGCATAAGACGCATCAGGGTTTACCCAGGAGACGACAAACAGCGTAAAGCCCTGATCAACAATCCATTTGATCAGGCTGTTTTGCGGCTTGAGATCCATGATGTAGAATTTGTTGATCCATGGCGGAAATATCACCAGCGGAATGTCATGCACAGTTTCGGTGGTGGGGCTGTACTGGATCAACTCCATCATCTTGTTGCGATAGACGACCGCGCCGGGGGTGGTGGCGATGTTCTCTCCCACCTTGAACGCGGCTTTATCGGCCAGAGTCACCAGAAGGTCGCCGTCGTTGCCCTCGATATCGCGGACAAGGTTCTCAAGCCCGGCCACAAGGCTTTCGCCATCGGTCTGCACGGCCCGCTCCAGCGCGTCGGGGTTGGTACCCAGAAAATTGGTGGGCGAGAGCATATCGACGATCTGGCGCGTGAAATATTCAACACGACGTTTGTCCCCCGGCTCCAGATGCTCCAAACCGTCCACAGTGCTGGATATCAGTTCGGAATTCAGTAAATACTGTTGTTTCAGATAGTTAAAGAAGGGATGGTCTTCCCAAAGCGGGTTGGAAAAGCGCCTATCCTTGGGGGTCGGGTCAGCAGGAGCCTTAAGTTCTCCGCTCCGCATGACCTGCTGCGCATCGACGTAATGTTTCAGGGTCTTGCCCCAGTAACTGACCTGGTTCTCAATGATCTTGGATGGGTTCTGCATCATCTCGGCAACATAGGCGGTCGCGGCCTTCATATAAACATCTTGCCCCGGCCCGCTAAGTGCGGAGTCTGCTGGTTTGCGACGGGCAAGCGCTGCCGTAAGGCGTTTGGACAGCTCCTCAACCTTCGCTAGGTTTGCGTTCAGCCGCGCCAAGCGGGCGTCTGCCTCATTCTGAGTTGTTGCCATCTTAAACTTTCCCACCTATATTCGCTGCAATGCAGCATAGTCGTCGCGCGCCAAGTTGGAAACGCCCCGAATCCGCCGCAACCCTGAAGGCCTTGGAGATGATATGAAGTATATGATGACCTACGACCTGATGGAAAGCGCGCGCAACACAAATGAGTGGTTGGGCGCCACCGCACGGGCCATGGCGTCATATCCTGCCTTTGCCTTATCGATGAACCCGATGCTCAAGCTGACCGCCGCCTGGGGCGAAGTTGCAGAACGATCATTTGGGCGGATGGTAGACAAACCCGATTGGGGTATCCGATCCATCCCCGGCCCAGACGGCCAGGACCATCTGATCGATGTGAAAAAAGTGGTGGAGCGCCCGTTTGGCGACCTGATCCAGTTTTCCGTGCGTCGCCGCGACCCAATGAAACGCAAGGTTTTGCTGGTTGCCCCGATGTCGGGCCATTATGCCACTTTGCTGCGATCAACCGTCATCAGCTTGCTGCCCGATTGCGACGTCTATGTAACGGATTGGCACAATGCGCGTGACATTCCGGTAAGCGCGGGCAAGTTTGACGTGGAAGATTACACGCTATATCTGGTTGATTTTATGCGTGAACTTGGCCCAAACACACATGTAATTGCCGTTTGCCAGCCAGTACCACTGACGCTGGCTGCAACAGCCTATCTGGCGGCGGAAGACCCAGACGCACAGCCGCGCAGCCTGACGTTGATCGGTGGCCCGGTGGACCCAGATGCGGCACCAACCGAAGTTACCGATTTTGGCCGCCGCGTAACGATGGGCCAGTTGGAACAAACTGCTATTCAGCGCGTCGGCTTTTCCTTTCAGGGCGCGGGGCGAATGGTGTATCCGGGGCTGTTGCAGCTACAAAGCTTCATCTCGATGAATGCTGAACGCCATTCCAAAGCGTTTCAGGAGCAGGTGCTGCGCGTGGCACGGGGCGAGGCCTCGGACCATGATGCACATAACCGGTTCTATGATGAATATCTGGCCGTAATGGATATGACGGCTGAGTTTTACCTGTCCACAGTTGAGCGTATTTTCAAGAATCGCGAGATTGCGAAGAATGAATTCATGGTCGCTGGCAAGATGGTGGATATTGGTGCGATCACCCGCGTTGCTGTGAAAACGGTGGAAGGCGCGAATGATGATATCTCTGCGCCGGGCCAATGTATCGCCGCGCTTGCCCTATGCACTGGCTTGCCGGACAGCATGAAGGCAAGCCATGTGGAGCCGGGTGCTGGCCATTACGGGATATTCGCGGGCAAGAGCTGGCGCTTGAACATTCGTCCGCTAGTGTTGGCCTTCATCGATGCCAATTCCGGCGAAGAGGTTCCGGCAAAGACCACGCCTGCCAAGGGAAAAGCCGCCTCGTAAGGAATTTCGCTACATGTTGAAAAAGCCCCCGGCATATTGCCGGGGGCTTTTTGTCGCCGACATGCGTCTGGCCTAACGTAAAACCAAAGGCCCGTTGAAAAACATCTCCAACGCGTGGCTGACAGCTTCGGGCTGCTCAAGAGGTAGTAAATGGCCGGCTGCTTCAATCACTTGCACACGCGCACTTGGCATCAGCTCAGCCATAAAGGATTGCCTGCGCACAGGCACCAGCCCGTCTTGCGCCCCGGCCAAAACCAAGGCAGGCATCATGGCACGACGCAAAGTTTTTTGCTGGTCGCGGCGGCGTTGCAGGGCGCGGGATTGGGCGACAAACACCTCTTCGCCCATAGCAAAAGCCATATCCTCGACCAGCGCCATGATGTCGTCGCGTGCTGGCGTATTGGCCAGCGCGCGGGGCGGCAGCTCCTCGGCCATGGCCTGCGCCAGCCGCCCGGTGCGCGCAAGGATCATGCGTTTTTCGCGGGTGGCGGCGGCATCGGGGGTTTCGCCCAAAGGATCTGCGGAAAGGAAGGCGACCATGGTCACGCGCGACAGATCGCGGCGCATCACATCCAACGCCACATGCGCGCCAAGGCCAAGCCCCGCGATCGCAAAGCGCGCGGGGGCGACCCCCAGCACATGGGCCGAGATTTCCTCCATCGTTTGGCCGGGATGGGGCAGCACGACCATGACCGCGCGGCTGCGCGACAGATCGACGATCTGCTGGCCAAAGAGCCGGGCGTCCGACATCAGGCCGGGAATAAGGATCAGCGGTTCATGCATGTCGGATCAAAGACCTTTCGCCCATTCGAGTATCCGCGCCGTAGTGAGCGCGGTTTGGCCGGGGCTTACAATATCGCCCGCAATAATATGGGCATAGGCATCATCATTTTCGGTGAGGCTGGGGTGGTAGATCGTGGCTCCTGCCCCCCATTTGGCGGCAATTTGGGCAGTGATGGTTGGCTGGACCACGCGGTCGGCATCGAAATAGATAAAAAGCGCCGGGGCGGCGGCTTTGGCATAATCAAGCGTCAGGGCGTGTCTGACCAAGGCTGCCATCGGAATGGTGGAAACGGTGGGGTAGCGCGTGGTCCAGAACCGGGAATAATCGGCGTTACGGACATCAGAGCTGCGTTCCGCCCCGGCCACGACCGGCCCCCAAAAGCGCACAAAGGGCAGATTAAGAAGAAAGGCAGCGGTTTTATCAATGCCGAAATTGGGCGAGACGAGGACCATGCCCACGACACCCTTGGCAAGCTCCGGGTCGGTGGCGGCGATGGCCGCGAGTGTGCCCCCGGTAGAGGTGGAGATGACGATCACTCGCTCGCCCAAACGCTGCCCGATGGCCAAGGCTTCGGCCACATCCTCGATCCAGTCGCCCGCAGCCGGCTCGGCCATCGGAGCGGCACCGCGGCCATGGCCTGAAAGCCGGGTGTAAAACAGATTGGCACCAAGCGCGGCGGCGACCTGATCAGGGACGGGCTGAATTTCATGTTTGGTGGCCGAGAAACCATGCAGATAGACAATGGCCAGAGGGGTT
>CALEMZ010000232.1 GCA_937910975.1 uncultured Pseudorhodobacter sp.
TTGCATTTGACCCCTCCCTTAGAATTGATAGCTGCGCATACGGCGCTGGATGCCAAAGAGATACAGGCAGACGCCGATGAGGATGATGCCAAACATAGCGCTGGCGATGGCAGAGCCCATATGCGGGTCTCCCAGTTGCAATTGGAACCCAAAAAAGGTGCGATACATGAAGGTGCCAAGGATGTCGGTAGAGAAGTCCGGCCCCGCCAGCGCACCCTGGGCAGCATAGATCAGGTCAAACGCGTTGAAATTGGCAACGAAGGTCAGGATCGAGATGATGCCGATGGACGGCAAAATCAGCGGCAGCTTGATCTTCCAAAACGCCGACATGCCCGTTATTCCATCACATTCGCCCGCCTCCAGAACGCCCTCAGGGATCGCCAGCAATGCGGCATAGATCAGCATCATCGGGATGCCGACGAACTGCCAGACGGAGACCAGCGCAAGGGTGGTCAATGCGTATTCTTCCTTGCCCAGCCAAGGGACGTAGAGTGATTTCAAGCCCACTGCATCCAGCATTCCCGGAGCAATGCCCCAGATGGGGGAAAGGATCAGCTTCCACGCGAAACCGACGATCACGAAACTCAGGATGGTGGGGATGAAAATGGCTGAGCGGTAGAAGGCCGAAAACCGCAGGCGCGGCGAAGACAAGATGGCCGCAAGCGCCACCCCGATAGGGTTTTGCACCAGCATATGGATTAGGAAGAACCAGAAGTTATTTCCAAGCGCGTTCCAGAATTGCTTGGACCAGTAGATATCGCTGAAGAGTGTGTGGAAATTGGCGAGCCCCACAAAAACCCGCTCCCGCTCCACCGAAGTGTACAGCGCCAGCCGTAGGGTGTTGAACAGCGGGTAGATCATGACCGCCGTGTAAACCAGCACCGCAGGGGCCAAGAATACTACGATATGCCATTTGAATGCGGGTTTTCCAGTGGGGCGCGACATGTGTCTGCTCCTCATGCAGTGATGCAGAAAGGGGCCTCGGGCGGGGTGGTGCCGCCGCCCGAGGCGAGGAGGATGTTACTGCTGCGGCGCGTACCAGCTTGCCAGACCCGCCTGCAGACGCTTACCCGCATCTTCCGGGGACTCTTTCCCGAGGATCGTGGCAACAGATGCGTTCCAGGTATCATTTTCCAGGTTCGGCGTGCCGCGCGACAGGATCTGATAGGTGGAACGGATGGAGCTTTCGCACTTACCGCGCCAGCTTACAAATTCCTGCGCCAGCGGGTCTTCCATCGCGACATCGTGGTTGGAGAGAGAGAAGAAGCCCGGTAGCGCATTAGCGTAAAGCTTGGCAAACTCTTCAGACCCGACCCAATTCAGGAACACTTTGGCCTGCTCGGCATGTGGGCTTTTGGCATTCATGCCGATCGCGATATCGGTATGGTCCGAGATATAGCATTTGTCACCCGCAGCCTGAACTGGCGGGTTGAATGCGCCCATCTCAAATTCGGCCAAGCCGTTAAAACCGCTGATCTCCCATGAACCAGCCGGATAGATTGCGGCACGGCCTAGGGTGAAGATATTCTGGCTGTCGGGGTAGGTCTGTGCTTCAAATCCGTCGCCCAGATAATCCTTCCACTTGGCAAGCTGGCGGTAGGGTGCAACCCAAGCCTCATCGGTTAACTTCTGTTCGCCCCGGATCAGCGCAAGGCGGCCTTCCTCACCTTTCCAGTAGTTCGGGCCGATGTTGTTATAACCCATGGTCGCGGCTTCCCACTGGTCATTGGTGCCCATGGCCATCGGGATATAGTTGCCATCCGCCTTGATCTTGTCCAGCACGTCAAAGAACTCGGCCTCGGTCGTCGGAGCCTCGACGCCCACTTCCTTGAACGCATCCTTGTTATAGATAAAGCCGTGGATTACCGAGGCCATCGGCACACAGAATGAAACTGAACCGTCATCCGTCACCCAGCCAGCCTTGGCCGCATCGGAGAAATTCTTCATGCCGTCAAGGTCAGAGATATCAACCAGATGCCCGGCCTCATAAAGGGCCAGCGAGGCATCAAACGGGCGGCAGGTGATCAGATCACCAGCCGAGCCTGCGTCGAGCTTGGAGTTCAGAACGGCATTATATTCGGCGGGCGCGGAGGGCGTGAAATTCACCTTGATGCCGGGGTTTGCAGCCTCAAACGCCGGGATGATCTTGTCTTGCCAGATTGCAAGGTCATCGTTGCGCCAGCTTTCAATGGTCAGCGTCACTTCCTGACCCCAAGCCGCAGAGCCACCCAGCAGGGTGGAGGCAAGCAGAATGGTTCTGATCGTGTGGGTTTTCATAGTAGTCTCCCTATTTTCTGGTTTTAGGTACGCTTCGTTCAATTCAATCGGGTGCTGCGTGCAGCGCCGCAAGGCAGCCGCGCAGACGGTAATGATGCGCAGCCAAAAGTCTTTGGGCCGCATCGGCGCTGGCCCCGGAGGCAATCAGCACCGCTTGCTTTGTATCATATCCAGCCTGCACGAGCGCGGCTTCGGCTTCGTGATCTGCCGCCCCCGTGATCTGCATTACAATTGCCGCCGCCCGTTTGCGCAATTTGATGTTGTCTGGGTTGAGGTTCACCATCAAGCCGTCATGCACATGGCCCAAAAGTACCCCGGCAAGTGTGGACATCATGTTGAGCGCGATTTTCTGCGCCGTGCCGGCCCCCAACCGGGTGGAGCCGCTGACAACTTCGGGCGCGGTTGGCAGGCAGATCGCAATATCGGCAAGACTCAGAAGTGCCGATCCGGGCTGGTTGGCAATTGCTACAACACAGGCTCCGCGCGCACGGGCGGTCTGCGCGACCACGAGGGCGTAAGGTGTGGTGCCGCTGGCGGATAGAACAATCACCACATCGTCCGGCGTCATGTCAGCGGTAACGGCTTGGGCGCTGGCGGTGTCGTCCTCTGTATCGCCGGGCATAATGCCATCACTGGGCACCCCGCCAGCCATAGCGATGCGGATTTGCGATTGCGGGATACGAAAAGTGCCCGGAAGTTCGCAGCCATCTGCCAGCGCCATCAGGCCGGAACTGCCTGCGGCGGCGTAGGTGAGGCGGTGTCCAAGGCCAAGGGCTGTCGCGACCTTAACGGCCGCCGCTTC
>CALEMZ010000233.1 GCA_937910975.1 uncultured Pseudorhodobacter sp.
TTGGTTTGGAAGCATGGGCCAAATTACTCATACACAGAAGATCGGACACTCTCCTAAATCGGGTCCGCGCCAATCGCGGCCAGCATCGCCTCGGCCACCTCGATATCCTGTATTCCGCTGCCAGACCCGACCCCGACCCCGCCGACCAGTACTCCGCTCACGCGAACGGGCAGCCCGCCTGCAAGCCCCGTCATCGCGCCATCGGTCGCCTGCCCAAACGCCACCCGCACTCCTTCGGGAATCTTGGTGCTCGGCCCACCCGCGCTCGCCCCCGTCTGCGCCTTGGCGCGCGCCGAGCGCAGCGACAGATATTTCGCCCCCCGCATCCGCATTACTCCCAGATCAACGCCCGAGGCATCGACGATCACCAGACATTGCGGCTGCCCCATCTCGACTGCCTTGGCGCAACCTGCATCCAGCATCGTAAACACTGCCGCATCCGTCAAAATCGCCGTCTGTTCCACAAAGCTCATTCCACGTTTCCCCATTACTTGACCCATGGCATGTGCCACGTTACCGCTAACCAATCAGCCCGAAGAGAAAATCGCAATGTCCTTTTCCGAGCCCAGTGATCCATGCATTTCCTTTCGCATGCTGTTTACCACGCGGCCGAAACAACATGCCAAGCGCCCACTTTACATCACCGACACCACAAGCCTTTACCCAATCACACCGAACCGGCAGGGAGTGCAGCAACCATGACCCAATCCGAAATCGGCCTTATCGGCCTTGGCACCATGGGGGCCATGCTCGCGCTCAACATCGCTGAAAAGGGCTTCCCCATCGCGGTATGGAACCGCACCACGGAAGTAACCCACCGCTTTGCCCAATCTGCAGGTGACCTTGCCCCCCGCATCACCCCCACCGATACGCTGAAGGATCTGGTCGCAGCCCTCAAACCCCCGCGCGCCATCATCTTGATGGTCCCCGCAGGCAAAGCGGTGGATGACCAGATCGCAGCCCTCACGCCGCTGCTGGACGCGGGCGATATGATCATCGACGCGGGCAATGCCAATTTCCGCGATACCAACCGCCGCGCCAAAAATGCCTCTCACGGTGGCCCCCGCTTTCTCGGCATCGGAGTTTCGGGCGGTGAGGAAGGCGCACGCCACGGCCCCTCCATCATGGGCGGCGGCAGGTTGGAAGACTGGAACCGCGTTTCGCATATTCTCGAAGCTATCGCCGCCAAATACCACGGCACCCCCTGCGCCACCCTCATGGGCGAGGCAGGTGCAGGCCATTTCGTCAAAGCCGTGCACAACGGCATCGAATACGCCGATATGCAAATGATCGCTGAGGTTTATGGCGTGATGCGCGACGGTATGGCGATGCCAGCCCCCGCAATTTCCGCCGTGCTGGAAGGCTGGAACAAAGGCCCGCTGCAATCCTACCTTATCGAGATTTCGGCCGCCGTCACCGCCGTCACCGATGCCAAAACCGGCCAACCCATCGTTGACATAATCCTTGATCGCGCCGGCCAAAAAGGCACGGGGCGCTGGACGGTGATCGAAGCGCAGCACCTCTCTGCCCCGATCCCGGTGATTGAGGCCGCCGTGATGGCCCGCAACACCTCTGCCCGCCTTGATGAGCGCATCAAGGGTGAGGCGCATTTCGGTGCTGCCCCCCAAGCCTTGCCCGCTGGCACACTGACCATCGATGATCTCGAATCCGCGATGATCGCAGGCAAAATCCTGTGCTACGCCCAAGGCTTCGCGCTTATCACCGCAGCCAGTGGCGAATTTGGCTGGTCGCTGCCCCTACCTGAAATTGCCAAGGTCTGGCGCGAAGGCTGCATCATCCGCTCCTCCATGCTCAACGATATGGCCACCGCTTTGGCGGAGGACCCAGGCCGCAACCTGATGCTCGCACCGTTCTTCGCGGACCATCTGGAGACAAGCCACAACGCTCTGCGCAAAGTCGTCGCCCATGCGGCCCTGAGCGGCCTGCCCGTCCCGGCACTGGCCGCGGGCCTTGCATGGTTTGACATGATGCGCACCCAGCGCTCCACCGCCAACATGATCCAAGCCCAACGCGACTTCTTCGGCGCCCACGGGTTTGAGCGCACCGACGGCGGATCAGACCACCACGGCCCATGGGCGCTGCAAGGCGGGCAGGCGTAGGTCGGGTTCACCGCGACTCTCCTGCGCGCACCCTCACCCAAGCTCTGCCAGCCGCCGGTCCAACCGGGCCATCAACAGCTCTACCTCGGCCACGCCTGCCACTGATAGCGCCGCCCCCGGCCGCCGCTGCGTGGGGTGCGCAATCACGCCCCTTTTCGCCAGAACATGCTTGCGAATGGCCAGCCCAAGCCCCGGTTGCTGCTCAAATCTTGCCAGCGGCAGGTAGGCGTCAAACAAATCGCGCCCCCGCTCCGGCGTGCCATCGAGATGATTACGCACCACCGAAACCATCATCTCCGGATAGGCAAAGCCCGTCATCGCCCCATCCGCCCCGCGCACCATTTCCTCGGGCAAGAATACCCCCCCGTTGCCGCACAGAATAGAGATGCGCCGATCCAACACGCCCGCCTTGCGCAGCGTCCCGATCTTCTCCAGCCCCGGCCAATCCTCATGCTTCAAACACACACAACCCGGCAAATCCCGCACAATCCGCACGATCACCGGGACAGACATCTGCACCCCCGTAACCAAGGGAAAATCCTGCACCACGAACGGCGCATCGCCAATAAATTCCGCCGCCTGATGGTAATAGGCCACGATCTGGTCATCGGTCCGCAAATGCCCCGGCGGCGCGATCATCACCCCCGCAGCCCCCGCATCCATCACCGCCGTCGTCAGCCCTTCCATCTGTGC
>CALEMZ010000234.1 GCA_937910975.1 uncultured Pseudorhodobacter sp.
GCCATCAGACAGCGCCACGCTGGTGCGTACGGTGGTGATTTTGGTGCTGGTTGCACTGATCGCAGTGATGGGGCGCGATGGGTTTTCCCCCAGCAAAATCTCGGCCCGCTCCTATCTGTTCTTGATGCTTTCAGGACTGGCGACCGGGGCGTCGTGGCTGTGCTATTTTAGGGCGCTAAAGCTGGGAGACGCATCTCAGGTGGCCCCTATTGACAAGTTGAGCGTGGTTCTGGTGGCCGTGTTCGCGGCGGTATTTCTTGGGGAACAGTTGAGCCTGCCCAATTGGATGGGCGTAGGACTTATTGCTACCGGATCAATTCTGGTGGCTTGGCGGTGATAGAAACGCGGCAGCCCGGATGCGCTGCGCCATTGTTTTGCGCAGGAATTTGTGCAAAACCGCGCTACCTTGAGCATAACAAAAAAAGGCTGCCCCAATGTCTGCCAGCATGATGTCGACCGTAATCAAACCGATCCACCGCGAAGGGTGGCGTTTTATCCCGATTTTTGCGGCGGTAACGGTTGTTCTGTTCCTAATCTGGCAGCCTTTGGGCTGGATTGGCGCTGGCCTGACAGTGTGGTGCTATTACTTTTTCCGCGATCCCAAGCGGGTAACACCGACGCGTGAGGGGCTGATCATCAGCCCTGCCGACGGTGTGATTTCACTGTTGGAGCCTGCGGTACCGCCTGCCGAACTGGGGCTGGGGCCAGAGCCGATGATGCGGGTTTCGGTGTTCATGAATGTATTCAACTGCCATGTGAACCGTTTGCCAATCTCGGGCGTGGTAAGCAAAATCGCTTACCGCCCCGGCAAGTTTCTCAATGCGTCCTTGGATAAAGCAAGTGTGGATAATGAGCGCAATGCGCTGGTGGTGCGGATGGAAGACGGGCGCGATTTGGCAGTGGTGCAGATTGCGGGCCTCGTGGCGCGGCGGATCGTGTGTGAGGTGCCGGAAGGTGCGCGTTTGCAAACGGGAGAGCGTTTTGGCATGATACGCTTTGGATCGCGGCTCGATGTATATTTGCCCGAAGGGGTGGAGCCGCTGGTCTGTCTGGGCCAGACGATGGTTGCCGGGGAAACCGTGCTGGCCGATATAACCGCCACTGAAGCCCCTCGCATAGGCCGTGAAAGATGAATGAAATGCCTGGTCGCAAGCGCGACAGCCTATCCCTGATGCTGATGTTGCCGAATATGGTGACGATTCTGGGCCTTTGTGCCGGGTTGACCTCTATCCGCTTCGTGCTTGTGGGACGGTATGATATTGCGGCAGCGCTGATCATTTTTGCCGCTCTGATCGACGGGCTGGACGGGCTGTTGGCGCGGCGGCTGAATGCGGCCAGCGATATTGGCGGCGAATTGGACAGCCTGTCGGATTTCGTGAATTTCGGCGTAGCACCGGGGATCTTGGTATTTCAGTTCGCGCTGGCACGCGATTTCGCGACGGGTTGGATGTTTGTGCTGATCTTTGCCTGTTGTGCCTGTTTGCGCCTAGCGCGGTTCAATGTATCGCGCGATGATCCTGCCCCGGTAGGGGGCGGCAAGCCGCATTTCATCGGCGTACCTGCGCCGGGTGGTGCCATACTGGCGCTGCTGCCGTTTTTCCTGACCCGACAGGGGTTGATTGACGCGCAAGATTATCCATTTTTGTTCGGCCTTTGGATAGGGCTGGTAGGCTGGCTGATGATCAGCAAGGTACCCACGATTTCCTCCAAGTCAGTGCGGGTGAAACGGGAGTGGCAGGTGCTGGTTTTGCTGGGCGCCGCCGTTATCGTCGGGCTGATGGTGACACGGTTCTGGCTTTTGATGGTGATCCTTGATCTAGCTTACGCCTCGGTCATTGCCTTTGCAGTGGTGCAATATTACCGCAAACCGCGCGTGGCGAAGGGCTAAAGCTTTTTGCATTTTATCTGATCCAAGGATCATCAGAATTCGCCCAAGCCTTGGGGCAAATTCTGATTCACTTTAAATGCAAAACGCTCTGACGCGCCGCATCTTGTTCAAACTGCCATCGCGGTTGTCTTAACCACGGTGCGCAGTGCGAAGGAAGATTGCATCTGCGCAACGCCCGGCAGCCGTGACAGATATTGGCGGTGAATGCGGGCGAAATCCTCGGTATCATGTGCGATGATTTTCAACAGGTAATCGGCAGAGCCTGCCATCAGGTGACATTCCAGAATATCGGGCACTTTAGCGACTTCACGTTCGAACTTGTCCAAAGTATCATCCGCTTGGCCTTGTAGCGTAATTTCGACAAATACTGTGGTTGGCCGCCCCATGCGCCGGGCATCAAGGAGGGCCACATAACCTGCGATATAGCCCTCCTCCTCAAGCCGTTGGACGCGGCGGTGACAGGCGGAGGGGGAAAGATTTATGCGGTCGGAAAGCTCGGCGTTGGTAACGCGGCCTTCCTTTTGCAATACGGTCAGGATTCGGCGGTCTGTTGCGTCAAGATCTGACATATGGGTGATTTCCTTCGACAAATATCCATCACTGCAGAAGATTATACGCCGATCTGGCAGAAATACCACCAAAAATTCAAAGCAATTGCGTGCCAATAGCGCGATAACAATTGCAACAGAATAATGGAGGTTCATATGAAAATCGGTTGCCCCAAAGAAATCAA
>CALEMZ010000235.1 GCA_937910975.1 uncultured Pseudorhodobacter sp.
ATGCTGACGGGCCGCGTTGCCATTTTGTCAGTAATGTTGATGGTGCGCATATTCATGATGTGTTGCAGGGGCTTAACCCGGAAACCACCTTGGTGATTGTTGCCTCAAAAACCTTCACAACGATTGAAACCATGACCAATGCCGAAACCGCCCGAAAATGGATGGCGGTAAAGGTGGCAAGACCTGCGGCGCAATTCGCGGCGGTCTCAACCGCCGCTGAGAAAACCGCCGCCTTTGGCATTGATGAGGCCTGCGTCTTTGGCTTTGAGGATTGGGTCGGAGGCCGCTATTCCATCTGGGGGCCGATTGGCCTTTCGCTGATGTTGGCGATAGGGCCTGCGGGGTTTGATGAGTTTCTGGCCGGGGGTGCGGATATGGACGCGCATTTCCGCCATGCCGATCCGGCCCAAAGCTTGCCCGTATTGCTGGCTTTGGTCGGTATTTGGCACAACCAGATTTGCGGTTATACCACCCGCGCGGTGTTGCCCTATGATCAGCGCTTGTTGCGATTGCCCGCCTATCTTCAGCAATTGGAGATGGAGAGCAACGGCAAGCGCGTATCAATGAATGGCGCGGATCTGGCCGAGCACTCCGGCCCTGTGGTTTGGGGCGAGCCCGGCACCAATGGTCAGCACGCATTCTATCAGTTGATCCACCAAGGCACCCGCGTTGTGCCTTGCGAATTCATCGTCACCCGCACGGGGCATGAGCCAGAGCTGGCGCATCAGCACCTATTGCTGGTCGCCAATTGCCTTGCGCAATCCGAGGCGCTGATGCGCGGGCGCTCCTTGGCGCAAGCCACCGAGATCATGGAGAAAAAGGGGCTGAAAGGGGCCGATCTTGAACGGCAGGCGCGGCATCGCGTGTTTCCGGGCAATCGCCCCTCAACCACACTGGCGATCCCAAAGCTGACGCCCTTCACGCTAGGCCAGATCATCGCATTGTATGAACATCGGGTGTTTGTGGAAGGCGTAATCCTTGGCCTAAATTCCTTTGACCAATGGGGTGTGGAATTGGGCAAGGAACTTGCCGTGGCCTTGCAGCCAATTCTTGAGGGGCGCGAGTCAGCCGAGGGCAAAGACGCCTCGACCCGGATGCTGGTGGATTATCTGACCGCCCCACCAACCGCCTGATCTTGCTGCCATCGGCGCGCTTTACGCTGCTGCCGATGGCGTTGCAAAGGGGTTATGGCTGTGCCGCAATCACTATGACCTCAACCTTATAGGCCGGGGTCGCGAGTTTCGACTCGCCGGTTGCGCGGGCGGGTGTGTGGCCCTGCGGCACCCAAGCATCCCAAACTGCGTTCATTTCGGCAAAATCAGCCATATCGGCCAGCCAGATCTGGGTCGACAGGATACGGGTTTTATCCGTGCCCGCAGTGGCCAGAATCCGGTCCACCTCGGCCAGACAATCCTGTGTCTGCTGGGTGACAGAGGCATTGGGCGTGCCGACCTGGCCTGCCAGATAGACAGTGCCATTGTGGATAGCGGCCTCGCTCATGCGCGGGCCGGTGCCGATGCGGGTGATATCTGCCATGGGAATGCTCCTTTTTCATGCGATGCCAATAGGTAGCGCGGCGCGCGGCGACTGAAAAGGGGCGAAAGTATTTAAGCAGGGTTGGAGCGGTTGAAGAGCGACTGAATTGGAAGTCGAACCTTGTTGCTCCACAGATTTTCATTTGATTTCAATTTCCTCTGGACTGATTGTCTTCCGGCCTGTTGTGCCGTGTGTGCTGGGCATGCTTGGCCTTCGCGGCTGGTCTATCGCCTTCGCCAATAGCAAGCGGTGGGAAACCGGACGGACAAGTTGAATGGCCGAAAAGGCAAGCCCTGTTGCTCCAATCGCACCGAGGCACATTTATGCGGCGTTTGGGCAACAGCGCGAGCCGCTAGGGGCCGCTGATGCGACTAAACCGTTTGCGCAAGACAAACGAAAACTGCTTCCCTACGTTATTCGAATTCGAGGAGCGACCTTCGTGGTTGCTCTTGCAGAATATTCGCTAAGTACACGGCAACAAGAGATTTTCATCATGCGACATCTACAAATAGCGGCCATCATCATCGCTGTGGCAAGCATCGCGGCCCCTGCGAGTGCGATGCAGATTTTTGTCAAAACCCTTACGGGTAAGACCATTACGCTGGAAGTCGAAGCAAATGATACGATCGAAAATGTTAAAACCAAGGTTCAAGACAAAGAAGGCATTCCACCAGATCAGCAACAGTTGATTTTTGCCGGTAAGCAACTTGAGGACGGCCAGACTCTTGCAGATTACAACATTCAGAAGGAATCCACGCTTCATCTTGTCTTAAGACTAAGGGGAGGCGTCGATGTCGGTACCGTTGCCGCTATTAGTGCCAACAGCCAGACGCGAGCAATGCAAACCGGTACCAGCAACAATTCCCGAAGCCGTTTCGGCGGAACTTCGAACAATGTAGCGTCTCGGAACCAGCTGTTTTTCTCGACCCAAAACCTGTCGAACAACCCGATGGAGCGGCCCGATTTGAACGTTTGGGTATCGGCAGAAGGCCGATATTACAGCGGTGGCTATGATGGCTATTCTGCAGATGTTATCGTCGGTGCGGACAAGCTGTTCTCCAGTGATTTCTTGGCCGGTCTGATGCTTGCCTATGGCCACGTCGACATTGGCGACGCAACCGACAACGCAATCGCGAACTCTCCTGCCGTTGGTGCATACTTTGCTATCAAGTTCGCCGGGGACCTAATTTTGGATGGCTACGTCAGCTATGCCCGGCCCGAGTACAAACTCAATGGTGCCACCTTAAAATCTGACCGCGTTTCTGTCTCACTTGCAGTGAGCGGCGATCACAGAACAGGCACATTGAACATCCGTCCTTTTGCGTCTGTCAGCGGATATAGCGAAAGACAGCCATCCTACACCGGAACCGGCGGCGCGGTGGCTGCAAATGACATCGATGAGTATAAGGCGTCTTTGGGTGCAAGGTTCGAGATGTCCGGCGCCCTAGGCACCACAGGGATGACGCCTTATATGAGCGCCGCAGTTGACTATGGTCACTCAAATTCGACCGCAAAGGGAACCACGAACTTTGCCGCGCCCCGCCTTGGCTTCGGTATGAGCGGCCCAGTCGGCGAAGGTTATCTCAGCATTGATCTTGATGGCGGGAAAGTATCCTCGAAATCTTACGATTTGGGTGTTCGAGCTAACTACGGGTTTAAGTTCTAGGACGCAGTCAATCAATGTGCACGGCGTGACCTCCAAGAAATACGGTCGGGCACCATAGAACCCATAAGGCCCTGCTTTGGCCACGCATTGTCTTTGAGAGATTTCTGCTGCCGTGAGTGATTGTGAGAGTTCGGTTGAATGGTGCCGTTATGTTGGCGGGTCGCGTTGGTCATAGCGGAGATGGGGTGTCCGGAATATTTTGCTGCACATTTTTGAGAGCCAGAGATCATATACATGGTTGGCGCAATACCCCCTCCCGCCCCCCCCCTCGAGAGCTGAAGAGAGCGCAAGTCCACAGATCTTCCCAACTTCGCTGTGGTCAATTCAGCGGAAGAGGTGCACCATCAGCGCATGTTGATGAAAGAGACTCTCGCGATTGATGATGTGCGCGTTCGGGAGTATCCGAAACTCTGTGTATGAGGCTCAGCCCATGCAGGTTTGACGGGT
>CALEMZ010000236.1 GCA_937910975.1 uncultured Pseudorhodobacter sp.
TTCCTCCATCACAAAATGCCCGCTTTCACAGGCTTCAGTTGTCACCTCCTCCGCCCAAGCCTGCCAGATCCGCGCCGGATCACCCGTGCGGGCAGGAAAGCCGTGATGGCCATAAAGGAAGTGGACGGGCGCGGCAATGCGATGCCCGGCAGCACGATCATCCTCATCATGGCGGCGGTCGGTAAAGGCCCCGGCGCGGTAATCGGCACACATGGCATGAATACGCGCCGGATCCCGCGCTTGGGAGCGGTAACTGGCAAGCGCGGCCTCAGGAAAGTCGGCCAACGACTTGCTCAGCGTCCAGCTTGCCAAAGTCCAGTCCATATAGGCCTCCGGATCGGCATTGATCATGCGTTCCGGCAGGGGCGCTGGCTGGGCGAGGAAAGTCCAGTGATAGGCCGCCATCGCCATCTCTGCCCCCCATGCTGCCCAATAATCCGCCGTTGGCGCAATCTCGATAATCCCCAACCGTGACACGCGCTCCGGATGATCCAACGCCAAACGATAACTAACCCGCGCTCCCCGATCATGGCCCAACACCATTGCCTGTGAAACACCCATCGCATCCATCAGCGCCACAATGTCCGCCGCCATCTGCCGCTTGGAATACACGTGATGCCCGGCATCATCCGCTGGTGCATCACTTTGCCCATAGCCGCGCAGATCGGGAATGATCACCCGGAAATGCTTGGCCAACTCAGGCGCAACCTTGGCCCAACACATGCCATTTTGCGGAAAGCCATGCAGGCAGATCAGAGGCGCGCCCTGCCCCGCCACCTGCACCGAAAGCTCCACTTCGCCACAGACAACCCTCTGCCGTACAAAGCCCGAAATCTCCACCATTCCCCCCCCAAAAAAGCGGCCGTCGCTGTACATCAGTCCCAGCGTTCTGGCTGCCGCTCGTAACTAATATAGAGCGGATGTTTGGGATGACCAGATTTCGTAAGCCCCAATTGAAACAAAGGCTTCCCCAATGGGCGCAGCAACGCCTCAACCCGCGCACCCCGATACATATGGGCTCCATGGCTTCCCCAGGCGCAAACCAACCTGTCCGCCCAATTTGCTGCCTCTAAAATCGCCGCATCATTGCCCGGCCCCACCGGGTCCGCCTGCGCACGCATCAGCTTCGGATCGGTCGCGCGATAGGCAAAAATATTCACCACCCGAAACGCACCAAAGCCCAAAGCCCGCGCGCGGCGCTCGCAACGCTCCACCGTGGGGTCATTCTGTATCTCGGTCGCAGTCGATGGGTTCAACATCACAAAACCCACCTTTCCGCCTGCATCATCCCACACCCGCGTCAACGCATAGCGATAAGCCTCACAGGGCGAATACACCGCCACACTCTGCGCATCGCCTTTGGTGAACCGCTTTATAATCACAGTCCCGCCCTCATTTTATCTTTGCAAATAATACTCACATCCCACCCCTGCCACAGGCCGCACCCTAAAAACAAGCAAAGCACCGCGCGCCATAGGCGCCAACCGCCCGCAGGGCTCAAGTGGCTTGTGCCGCAGGCACTCCGCTGGGTTCGCCAAACGCGAAAGGCCCCGGCGTTTCCACCGGGGCCTTTGCTTCATTCAATCCGAAATCAACCTTCAGCGGCTGCTTCAGAGATCTCTTCGCCAGTTTCCTGATCAACCATCTTCATGCCAAGGCGAACCTTGCCGCGATCGTCAAAGCCGAGCAGCTTCACTTTCACTTCCTGGCCTTCCTTCAGCGCCTCATTCGGGTGCTGCAGGCGCTTGTTGGCGATCTGGGACACATGGACCAGACCGTCACGCTTGCCAAAGAAGTTCACGAAAGCGCCGAAATCGACCAGTTTCACAACCTTGCCGGTGTAAACCTTGCCTTCTTCCGGCTCTGCCACGATCGACCAGATCATGTCATAGGCTTTCTTGATGTTGTCGGCATTGTTCGAAGCGATCTTGATCACGCCATCGTCGTTGATATCAACCTTGGCGCCCGACACTTCCACGATCTCGCGGATCACCTTCCCACCCGAGCCGATAACTTCACGAATCTTGTCGGTTGGTACGGTCATGGTCTCAATCTTCGGAGCATAGGCAGAGAACGCCTGCGCCGAGGTCAAAGCCTTCGCCATTTCGCCCAAAATGTGCATCCGGCCTTCTTTGGCCTGCGCCAAAGCCTGCTCCATGATCGCGGGCGTGATGCCTGCAATCTTGATGTCCATCTGCAAGCTGGTGATCCCGTTTTCGGTACCCGCAACCTTGAAATCCATGTCGCCAAGGTGATCTTCATCACCCAAAATGTCGGACAGGATCGCGAATTTGCCGTCATCATCCATGATCAGGCCCATGGCCACACCGGCAACCGCCGATTTCAGCGGAACGCCTGCATCCATCATCGACAAAGAGCCACCGCAAACAGAGGCCATTGAGGACGAGCCGTTGCTTTCCGTGATCTCGGACACCAAGCGGATGGTATACGGGAAGTCGGTTGTCGCAGGCAAAACTGCCTGAAGCGCGCGCCATGCCAGCTTGCCATGCCCGATTTCGCGACGGCCGGGAGGGCCGAAACGACCAACTTCACCCACCGAATAGGGAGGGAAGTTATAGTGCAACAGGAAGTTGGATTTCGACGTGCCGGTCAGCGCGTCGATGAACTGCTCATCCTCGCCCGTGCCCAGCGTGGTCACAACCAAGCCCTGGGTTTCGCCACGGGTGAACAGGGCCGAACCGTGGGTGCGCGGCAAGATGCCGGTTTCCGAAACGATCGGGCGGATGGTGGTGGTGTCGCGGCCATCAATACGCGGTGCGCCGTTGATGATATCGCCACGCAGAACGCTTGCTTCCAGCTTCTTGATCGCAGCGCCAAGGTTGTCGTCGGCCCGGTCTTCTTCCGACAGTGCCAGCTTGATTGCAGCCGCAGCGTTGCTGTTGGCGGTGGTGCGCTCTTGCTTGTCGCGGATCGCGAAAGCGGCGCGCATATGGGTTTCGCCAGCGGCTTTCACACGGCCATAGAGGTCCGAATAATCGGGGGGCGTGAAATCAAAGGGCTCTTTCGCGCAATCTTCCGCAAAATCACAAATCAGGTCAATGACGGGCTGAATGCTGTCATGGGCGAATTTGACTGCGCCCAGCATTTCGGCTTCCGAAAGCTCATAAGCTTCGGATTCCACCATCATCACGGCGTCTTTGGTGCCGGCGACAACCAGATCGAGCCGCTGCTCGGGGTTTTCGCGCAGCTTCATCATGTCGTCGCAAGACGGGTTCAGCACATATTCGCCACCCACGAAACCAACGCGGCAACCAGCAATCGGCCCCATGAAGGGCGCGCCGGAAATGGTCAGTGCAGCAGAAGCCGCGATCATGGCCAGCACGTCCGGCTCATTCTCAAGGTCATGGCTCAGCACGGTGATGATCAGCAGAACTTCGTTTTTGAAGCCGGGAACAAACAGCGGGCGGATCGGACGGTCGATCAGGCGCGATGTCAGGGTTTCTTTTTCCGAGGGCCGCGCTTCGCGCTTGAAAAAGCCACCGGGAACTTTACCAGCCGCGTAGTAACGCTCCTGGTAGTGAACAGTCAGCGGGAAGAAGTCCTGGCCCGGCTTTTGCGATTTCGCAAAGGTCACGTTGGCCATGACGCTGGTTTCGCCCAAAGTGGCGATGACCGAACCATCAGCCTGACGAGCCACTTTGCCCGTTTCCAGCGTGAGCGTTTCACCGCCCCATTCGATCGATTTTGTAGTTACGTTGAACATCTATCGTTTCCTATATGGGGGCATCCCGGCGCTCCGGGCCCCCCGTTTGCATAGCGGCCCCATTGCCGCCGCCCCCCATCCTTTGCATGCGGCCGGGGGCAGGCCTCACGTCACAGATTTCGCGCGTTTACAGGAAAAGGGAGGGATTGGGAAGGGTAGTGTCTTGAGGGCGGGGGAAGGACAACTATGCGGACTTTGCCACCGTTCAAGCGATTGAGCCAAACGGAAAAATGGGCCTGTATTGCAACAGACCCATCTGACCGAGTAACTTTATCTGAGAAACATTAGTTCGTGCAATATGCTCTTCTTTATTTGATCATGACGCTCGCACGCATTCCTGCTTCCAAATGGCCGGGGATTTCACAGGTGATTTCAATGGGCTCATCGGTTGTTTGGACAGGAACAATGAACCATTCGACTGTTTTCCCGGCGCCGACTTCCACTTCACGCACATTACCTTTAATTTCGGCGACCAGTTCACCCTTTTCGTCAGCAATTTCGATTTTGCGCGTGAAAATCCGCTCGACCATCTCGTTGAGAGATAGCTCGTGCTTGATTTCATCAACATTGATCAAGATAAGCTTATAAGCCTGCCCGGTTACGAACTCGTAATTATCGGGCTTCAGATACATCCCGTCGTCATTGGTTCCCATTTCGATGACAACGTCGATCACATTCGCGCGGCTCAGGTCGCCTTCGGCGTACACTGGGGTTGCTAGTGCGAACGCCAGAACAGTACAGGCTATTGTTTGCGGATTCATTTGGTTTTCCTTTGTAAAGTTAAAAATGGCCGTTCCAAAGAAATTCTTCGTCACTAATTGTTGCACAAAGCCGAGCGCCGCGCCGTGATGTGGATCAGTGTAATAGGCATGGGTTTCCTCTGGGGGGGGGACCCAAAAGCGCCTGTGTTGGGCAGATCAAGCCATTCGCCGCGTCGCAGAAAATCGCCAATCTGGGCTCAAAGCCGACCTGCCCACCAAAAACCAAAACGCCCGCGTCTTGCGACACGGGCGTTTGGTATTCTTCGGCTCGGGCTGTGCCTTAGCGGCGGATGCCGAGGCGTTTGATCAGCGACTGGTAACGCTCATCGCTTTTGGATTTGGTGTAATCCAGCAGCTTACGACGCAAAGCAACCATCATGAGAAGACCACGACGCGAGTGGTTGTCTTTCTTATGGCCTTTGAAGTGCTCGGTCAATGTCGCGATACGCGAGGTCAGAATGGCAACCTGTACTTCGGGCGAACCGGTGTCGCCTTCTTTGGTTGCGTATTCTTTGATCAGTTGGGCTTTCAGTTCTGGCGTAATCGACATCGGGTTCTCCATAGTTGAATGTGACGGCACAGGCCGGGATGTCGTCCAGCAAGGCCCTTGAGTAATCCGATGCAAGCAAAGGATGGGCGCGTATAGGGGGATTCTGTGCAAAAGGGAAGGGAGAGTTGCGCAACGCAAAAGGCCCCCGGATTTCCCGAGGACCTTTCGCACTTTGACTCGCTGCTTACTTCGGCGCTTTGGCGTAGCGCAGATAGGGTAGCCTAATATCCAGATCGCCAAACCTCTCGGCTGCGGCCTTATCGTTCAGCGACAACGCCACGATCACGTCTTGCCCCGGTACCCAGTTGGCGGGCGTGGCGATAGGTGCACCATCAGTGGCCTGCACGGCATCCAAAGCGCGGAGAATTTCGGCAAAGTTGCGGCCCACCGACATCGGATAGGTCATCGTCAATCGCACCTTTTTGTCCGGCCCGATGATATAGACACTACGCACCGTGGCGGTGTTGGCGGGCGTGCGGTCAGCGCCGGGCAGGTAGTAATCGGCGGGCAGCATATCAAATGCCTTAGACACGGTCACGAGGTATCGTCGATGATCGGGAAATCGGCAGGCGCGCCTGCAAAGGCCGCAATGTCATTTTTCCATTTGATATGGTCTGCCACGGAATCAACCGAAACACCCATCACCTTGGTTTTGCGCTTGGCAAATTCCGGGGCAAGCTGCGCCACCGCGCCAAACTCCGTGGTACAAACGGGCGTAAAATCGCGTGGGTGGCTAAAAATGATGGCATAGCCGTCACCGATCCACTCATGAAGCTTGATGGTGCCCGCAGTACTTTCGGCGGTGAAATCGGGGGCGATATCGTTGATGCGCACAGACATAGAAATCTCCGGTTAAGTTTCATTACCCCTAACTTATGCGTGGCTTTGCATGCTTGCACTCTTCCTGCGACATAATGACGACAAATGGGGACGGTCTTCCAAAGAGTCGCATGGTGGCAAACCGATTTTCCGCAGTAACTGGCCTTGCAGGTCCTCCCGTCCGGTGACACCCTTCGGAAAACCATTCGCCCACAAAGCTGCGCCCCGGAGGCCAACATGCTCAACAAACGCCAATTCTACATCAACGGCCAATGGGTCGCCCCCACCACTCCGCGTGATTACGATGTTATCAACCCCTCGAATGAGGAGGTTTGTGCCGTGATCTCGTTGGGCAACGAGACCGATACAAACGCCGCCGTGGCCGCTGCCAAAGCCGCGTTTGATACATGGTCGGTAACGCCCCCCGCCCAACGTCGCGCGGTGGTCGAAGGAATTCTCGCGCAATACGAGGCGAGGACCGAGGAGATGGCGCAGGCGATCAGCATTGAGATGGGTGCCCCGATTGATATGTCGCGCGACGATCAAGCGCCCTGCCTGCCTTGGCACCTGAAAAACTTCCTCACCGCCTTTGATGAAATGGAATGGATCCGCCCGCTTGGCCCACATGCCCCGAATGACCGTATCGCGATGGAACCCATCGGCGTGGTGGGGCTGATTACGCCATGGAACTGGCCGATGAACCAAGTGACGCTCAAGGTGATCCCGGCGCTGCTGGCGGGGTGCACCTGTGTGCTTAAACCGTCCGAGGAAAGCCCGCTGTCTTCGATGCTGTTTGCCGAGTTCTGCCATGATGCGGGCGTACCTGCGGGTGTGTTCAACCTTGTGAATGGCGACGGCATGGGCGTGGGGACACAACTCTCCAGCCACCCGGATGTAGAAATGATTTCCTTTACCGGCTCCACCCGTGCAGGGCGTGCCATTTCCAAGGCGGCGGCAGAAACGCTCAAGCGCGTGACGCTTGAACTGGGCGGCAAGGGTGCCAACCTGATCTTTGCCGATGCCGATGAAAAGGCGGTCAAGCGTGGCGTTCTGCGTATGATGAACAACTCAGGCCAAAGCTGTAATGCGCCGAGCAGGATGCTGGTGGAGCGCCCGATTTACGACAAAGCGGTGGAAATCGCCGCCGAGGCCGCCCGATCCATCAAGGTCGGCCCCGCATCCGAGGAAGGTCGCCACATCGGTCCGGTGGTCAACCGCCGCCAATGGGACCAGATCCAGGGCTATATCCAAAAAGGTATTGATGAGGGCGCGCGGCTAGTGGCCGGAGGGCCAGGCCTGCCCGAAGGCATGAACAAAGGCTTTTACGTGCGGCCCACGGTGTTCGCCGATGTTAAACCCGGCATGACGATTGAGCGTGAAGAGATCTTCGGCCCTGTGCTATCGATCATCCCGTTTGACACGGAAGAAGAGGCAGTGCGTATCGCCAATGACACGCCCTATGGGCTAACGAATTATGTCCAGTCCGCCGACGGTGCGCGGCGCAACCGCCTCGCCCGCCGCCTGCGCTCCGGCATGGTGGAAATGAATGGTAAAAGCCGCGGCGCAGGGGCACCTTTCGGCGGCGTCAAAGCCTCGGGCCGCGCACGTGAAGGCGGACATTGGGGGCTAGAGGAATTCTTGGAGGCCAAGGCTATCTCCGGCTGGGACAGCGATGCCGAGTAAGTAGAAGCCTTTGAAGGGGACATCGAGCCCCCTTCAAAGGCGCTGCCGCAGTCTATAGTCAGGAATCTTGCTCCACGCATTGAGGTTAGAGCCTCCGGCAGGGATACTTTTCCCGAAAAGAACGCGTGAAGAGAGGAAGTATCGCACTCTGGCTTTGTTAATGGCGTGGATGCCCCCTCCCGACGGCATCCCCGCGCTCCCGATGCCGTATTTTGACATTTATCCGTCGCGCTGCCCGCTCACACCACCCGCGCTGACACGGCTAGGCTGGTGGAAATCGGAGGTCCCATGGATCAGCACGCCAAGCTCCTTTCCCCTTTGCAACTGCGTGGCCACATCCTGCGCAACCGGATCGTCTTTGGCGCCCATACCGCGAATATGGCCAGAGATGGCCTGCCCGATGCGCAGTACGGCGCCTATTTGCTGGAACGCGCCAAGGGTGGGGCGGCGATGATCGTAGCCGAGCCGATGCCGGTTCACCCCAGCGGCGTGCTGACGCGCGGCAATTTCCGCCATTCCACCGATGATGTAATCCCCCATTTCCGCCGCATCACCGAACCCGTGCGCGATGCTGGTGCTGTGATCTTGCAGCAGCTTTACCATATCGGCGCGCATGGCGATTCTGACCTCAGCTTTGCGCCGCATTGGTCGCCATCCGGTCATCCCAGCTATCACGATTCGGACGGCTCTCACGCGGTCACGCAAACCGAGATTGAGGAATTGATCGCAGCCCACATCGCCGCCGCGCGCCGCTGCCGGGATGCGGGTTTTCAGGGCGTGGAGGTTTGGGCCGCCTATCACTCATTGCTCGATCAGTTCTGGACGCCATGGTCCAATACCCGCACCGATCAATGGGGCGGCAGTTTGAGCAATCGCACCCGCCTCTCACGCCGCATTATTGCGGGCATCCGCAAAGCCTGTGGCGAGGATTTTATCATTGGCTTGGCGGTTTCCACCTCGGATAGCTTTGACGTCCTGCTTTCCACCGAGAGCCTTTGTGAGGTTGTCGCACTGCATGACGCCACAGGCGATATCGATTACGTCACCTGCGGTCACGGCGGGTATTTGGATTTCGAACGGTTGATGCCCACGTTTCTCTTTCCCGAAAAGCTGACCGCACCCGTGACGGCGCATCTCAAGGCCGCAGTGACCCATGCCAAAATCACGTCCGAGGCGCATATTCGTACGCCGGAAAATGCCGAGGCTGTCATCGCCTCGGGTCAGGCCGATCTGGTGTCCATCGTGCGAGGGCAGATCGCCGATCCGCATTTGGCGCGCAAAACCACGGAAGGGCGGGCCGGGGATGTGCGGGGCTGCATTTCATGCAACCAGATGTGCTGGGGGCGGCGCAGCCGGGATTACTGGATTTCGTGCCTGATCAACCCAAGTGCGGGGCGCGAATGGGAATGGGGCTCAGAACCCTTTGCCAGGGCCGATGCGCCCAAAGACATCCTCGTCATTGGTGCCGGCCCCGCCGGACTGGAAGCCGCACGGGTGGCGGCAGAACGCGGCCACCGCGTGAAAATCCATGAAGCAAGCGGGCAAATCGGCGGCCAGTTTCGCCTTGCCGGAATGCAGCCCCGCCGCGCCCAAATCCTCGATTTGATGGATTGGTATGAGCGACAATTCACCAAGCTGGGCGTCGCACTGCACCTCAATTCATTCCTAGAGGCGGAAGACCTTCCGCTTGCCGATCACACCATCATCGCCACCGGCTCTCTGCCCGATGAGACAGGCCGCCAGCGCTGGAACCCGGCCCCGGCATCACTGCCGGGGTTGGAGAATGGCAATATCTGGTCACCCGAAGCGGTGATGCGCCGCGAGGCTAAGCTGGGCGATACCGTGGTGGTCTATGATGAGGGCGGTAACTGGCGCGGGGTTGGCACAGCTTGGCATCTGGCCCAGCAGGGCAAGCGCGTGATCGTGGTCACGCCCGATGCCTATATTGGCAAGGAAATCAGTCGCACCTCTGCCGATATGCCCGCACGACAGCGGCTGGCACGGGCGGGGGCGCGGCTGATTACGGAACATTGCATCACCCGCTGGCACGGCAATGGCATCACGATCCGCAGCTTTCTGACGGGAGAGGAGGAAACTATCCCCGCCTCGGCCCTTGTGATGGCTACCACGAACATCGCCTTTGATCCTTTTCCCGAATCCATAGCGGGTCACAGCCTGCACCGGATCGGCGATTGCGCCGCACCGCGCACCGCCCCTTACGCGTTCCATGAAGGCCGTAAACTGGGTTTGGGGCTGTAATCGGCCTTTTGCGCGGGGCGGGGTTTCACCCTGATCATGTTTAATACCGTGCGTCGGGTTTTGTCGCAAAGTATTGGCGGTT
Organism: uncultured Pseudorhodobacter sp.; assembly: GCA_937910975.1. Classification (GTDB taxonomy): domain Bacteria; phylum Pseudomonadota; class Alphaproteobacteria; order Rhodobacterales; family Rhodobacteraceae; genus Pseudorhodobacter. The sequence continues at coordinate 9,879 of CALEMZ010000236.1, forward strand.
GGGTGAGAGGTCTGGGTTGTGTTCGTTGGGAGTTTTTGAGTTAGCAGGCAAGCGAGCAACTGAGATACTTGATTTCAAAGGGATCTACTTCCCCAAAAGTGGTGCCAACTTGGCTGGCCTGCAAAGTCTCAATCTCATCCTCAAATTCACAGGATCTGGCCTGATCATCAGTATCGTTCAATCCAAATACCTCAATAATATTGTTGAACAGGACCACCGCTTTATCAAAAGGATCACTCGGCCGATGCTAGGCTTCAAGGAATTCAATTCTGCTGCAGCAACGTTAACCGGGATCGAGGTCGCCCGTATGATCCGCAAGAGTCAGCTGGCCCAATCCGGAAACTCTTCTTTCAAGCAGATCGCGGCCCTCGCAGCATAACCATGTCCAGACCCTGAGCATTTCAGCTTAAGTAAACGTTTGCGATACAATGAGGTGGCGCTGACCCGCGAAAAGCCTGTGGTGATTGCCGTTACGAAACCCTGTCCGTTGCGCTGTGCAGGACTGGCGTGCATGAAGATTGCCTTGCGCGGCGGGATTACATCCCGCGCCTCTGGCTCACGGAGGAATGAATGCGTGGCACGTTTGGCGCTTCGCCAAATATCCAGGTCAACACTCGCCTTGCGGCCCGACAGCAGCCGAAGGCGTGCCCGCGCCCTGAGCGTCAGGTGATTTTCTCCAGTCGTTCCTTCGACATATTGCCCGGAACAATTGTGATCGGCACCGGCAACCCGCCCGAATTGCGGCTTAGCTGGCTGACGAGGGGGCCGGGGCCAGATTTGTCATCACCCGCACCCAGAACCAAAATCCCGATCTCGGGGTCGTCGCGCACCTGTGCCAGAATCTCGGTCACCGGGTCGCCTTCACGGATCACAAGCTCCGGGTTCACACCCTGCTTGTCGCGCATCCATTTGGCAAAAAACTCAAAATGCGCCTCGATCCGTTCCCGTGCTTCGGCACGCATCAGGTCAGCCACACCCATCCAATGCTGATACTCTTCGGGCGGGATCACCGACAAAATCTGCACCCCGGCCCCGGTATGGGCAGCGCGCAGCGCGGCAAAGCGCATCGCGTTTAGACATTCGCGGCTGTCATCCAGCACCACCATAAACTTGCGCATTGTATCCCCCGGCGTTTCGCCCGGATCATGGCCGATCTGCCCCCCGGCTGGCAAGCCTTACCCTATGGCAAAGTTCAAGCTATCCGCACGCTGCGGACAGGGACTGTATCTGATGGCGGCACCCAATTTAGGCCCCAGCGCTAAGCGCCCAATCCCAATACAATTGCCGCGCCCGCCGGGTTACGGGCCCAATCTGATATTGCGTATCATCAAAGGCCTTTACCGGGGTCACTTTGGCAAAGTTGCCAGACAAGAACACCTCATCAGCGGCGTGGAAGTCTTCAAAGCTCAGCACGGCTTCCACCACTTCCACCCCATCGGCGCGCAAGTTGGAGATATGACGCGCGCGGGTGATCCCGGCAAGGAATGTGCCATTACTGATGGGGGTAAAGGCCACGCCATCCTTCACCATGAACACATTGGCCGTGGCAGTTTCGGCCACATTGCCCATCGCATCAGCGACCAGCGCATTGCCAAAACCCTTGGCCGTGGCCTCGGCCAGCATCCGCGCATTATTGGGGTAAAGGCAGCCCGCCTTGGCATTACACACCGAATCTTCCAGCACCGGGCGACGAAACCTTGTGCGGGTCAGGGTGGTGGCAATCGTTGGGTCTGGCATCGCGACCTCTTCGAGGCACAGCGCAAAGCCGGTGGAATTGGCTTTTGGCCCCACGCCCAGCTCATTTCCATCCAGCGCCCAATACATCGGGCGCACATAAACCGCTTGACCGGGGCCATAAGCCCGCAGCCCCTCGCGGGCAATCGCCATGATCTCATCATCCGTCATCGTCGGCGTGATCATCAGCGCCTCGGCTGATCGGTTGGCACGGGCGCAGTGCTTGTCCAGATCAGGGGTCACCCCATCAAAATGCCGCGCGCCATCGAAAATGGTGGAACCGAGCCAAGACCCATGATCCGCCGCCCGCATAATGGCGACATCGCCATCATGCCATTTGCCCTCAAAAAAAGTGCGTATGTTTTTGCCAAATGCCATGGGATGCCCTCTCACACGAAACAGGTGGAGTTAAACACCCCGCCCGCATATGGTCCAGCCCTTCAATCCTATATTCATGTCAGGAAAAACGTCGTGCGGCATCCAGTGCCAAGCCCGTGCCAACACTGCCCAGCAAATCGCCTGTGGCTATTCTGGCCCCCGGCAAATGGGCGCGCACCAGTCTGTGTAGTACGGGCAGGCTTGATGACCCCCCGGTCATGAACACGGTGCCAATCTGATCGGCTCGCACCCCCGCCTGCGACAGCACAACCTCCATCGCCTCGGCTATCCGGGACACGGCCTTTTCCACCGCTGCCTCAAACATCGCGCGGCTGGCCCCGGCATCCATGCCGATGACGTCGGCGAGGCGGATCGGCGTGGCCAGCGTATCTGTCAGCGCTATCTTCGCCGTCTCCACCGCCATGGCGATAGAATGGCCGCGCCGCGCTTCGATCACATGGATCAAACGGTCCAGCAAGGCAGGCTCTGCCGCGTCATAGCGGATTTGCTTCACCTCGGTCAGCGCGCGGCTTGTATAGACAAAGTTGATCCGGTGCCAAGTGGCAAGATCATGGTAATAATGCAAAGGCATCAGCGTTTTACCCTTGTTGATCATTGAGCCAAGCCCCAGCAAGGGCATCACGGTTGCGAGGCTGAGAAGGCGATCAAAATCGGTGCCGCCAACCCGGATACCATGATTGCCCAAAATATCGCGTTCGCGCTCGGCACGGCTGCGGCCTTCAGGCGAAACCCGCAGGATGGAAAAATCCGAGGTGCCACCGCCGATATCGACGATCAGCACCAATTCCTCTGCCGTCACCGTGGATTCGTAATGCAGCGCCGCCGCGACAGGTTCGAACTGAAACTCCACATGCTCAAACCCGAGGCTGCGGGCGATCGTGGTCAGCACATCTTGCGCCGCGCGGTCGCCTTCCGGGTCGTCATCAACAAAATGCACCGGGCGGCCCAGAACAGCATGGCACGTGCCGGGCTGCGCCGCATCCAGCTTGGCGCGCATATGGCCAAAGAAGCGGCCCAAAATATCGGTAAAGGCCAATGCGCGGTTGCCCACACGGGTTTTCTCATAGATCAGAGAGGAACCGAGCGTGCTTTTCAGCCCGCGCATCAACCGCCCATCCTCGCCGCCCACATAGGCCGCAATCGCCGCGCGGCCAAACTCCGGGGGCGCGCCATCGCTTTCCCAAAACACCGCCGAAGGCAGGGTAACAGCCGCACCCTCCAAGGGGATCAACCGGGACTGACCGCCTGACATCACTGAAACGGTGGAATTCGACGTTCCGAAATCGATGCCGCAAACCTGCGTTTGATATGCCATTGGGTGCCCCACCGCGTGAATGGAAAGGCAGGGGGTTTAGGGGGTCCGTGTGGCGCTGTAAAGCCGCTAACCCGCCTCGGCCAGCAACGCCGATATATCAAGCCGTTTGCTGTACATCGCCAAATGTCCTTGCGCATCGCGCGGCCAGTCGGCCTGCGGGCGGTCGCGGTAAAGCTCCACCCCGTTGCCATCGGGATCCCGCAGATAAAGCGCCTCTGACACGCCATGATCGGACGCACCATCCAGATCAATACCCGCTGCCAACACCCGTTTAAGCGCGGCCCCAAGACTCGCTCGGTTGGGGAATAGAATAGCGGTGTGATACAGCCCCGTGTGGCCCGGCGGCGGCGCCCCTGCACCTTTGCTTTCCCATGTGTTCAAGCCGATATGGTGATGATAGCCCCCCGCCCCCAGAAACGCCGCCTGATCGCCCATACGCTGCTGCACCTCAAACCCAAGGACGCCGTGGTAAAAGCCCAGTGCGCGGTCCAGGTCGGCGACTTTCAGATGGACATGGCCGATGGTCGTTGTGGCGGGCAGCATTTCGGTGGATATTTCTGCATTTGTCATCTCGTCACTCCTGATCTGCCAAGCAGCATATGGTCAGCGCCACCTGCAATAAAGCCTCCGCAGCGCACAGGGATCATGCGGAAATGCACGTATTGTAATTAAAAAAAACGCCCTTTCCCTCGGGTTTGGGAAAGAGCGTGAGAATCTGGTAAGCCTTCTCGGCAAGATAGCCGGCACTTGGGACGCTACAACAAAGGCCTAACCCAACATTCCAGCGGCTCACGGCTCGCATATGGGAGATGCTGCTAACCACAGAAACGCTTTGCAGCCTGGTTATAACTGGCAGCTAACTCAGGGTGAAATACCCCCGGACCCAAGAACAGATCCGAGGGAAATAACTAAAGCCAGCTCTACCTGCTTACGTAGGGGGGGACCGAACTGACACGGCCAAAAAAATCTGCCGCAAGAAAACTTTATCAGGCCACGATATGTTGCGCTGTTACCTCGGTGACAACCGGGTTGAATTTAGCGGCATTACTTCGCCGATTTTGTCAAATCACGCGCGAACGGATCATCCCTACGATATCATAAACCTCGTCGACAATCGGGCGGGCAATTGCATCGGCGCGCGCGGCCCCTTCGCCCAAAATCCGGTCTATTTCGGCCACATCCTGCATCAGCCGGTTCATCTCTGTCGTGATCGGACTCATTACCGACACGGCCAGATCGGCCAGCGCGGGTTTGAAGCTGCCAAACGGCGCTCCGCCATGATCGCGGATCACCTCTTCTGCCGTCATGCCCGCCAAAGCGGCATAGATATTCACCAGATTGCGCGCCTCGGGCCGGTCCTTAAGCCCTTCCAGATCGCTGGGCAAAGGCTCCGGGTCGGTCTTGGCTTTGCGAATCTTCTTGGCAATCGTGTCGGCGTCATCGGTCAGGTTGATGCGGCTTTGGTCCGACGGATCAGATTTTGACATCTTTTTCGTCCCATCCCGCAAGCTCATCACCCGCGTCGCGGCACCCTCAATCAGCGGCTCGGTCATCGGGAAAAACGCCACCCCGAAATCATTGTTGAACTTGGCGGCGATGTCACGGCACAGCTCCAGATGCTGCTTCTGGTCTTCCCCCACCGGTACATGCGTCGCCTTATAAGCCAGAATATCGGCGGCCATAAGTGCTGGGTAAGCAAACAAGCCAAGGCTCACATTCTCAGAGTTTTTGCCCGCTTTATCCTTGAACTGCGTCATCCTGCTCATCCAACCCATGCGCGCCACACAGTTGAAAATCCAAGCCAATTCAGCATGCGCCGTCACCTGAGACTGGTTGAACAGAATGGAGCGCACAGGGTCGATCCCCGCAGCAATAAACCCCGCCGCCGCTTCGCGCGTTTGCTGGCGCAGCTTGGCCGGGTCTTGCCAGACGGTAATCGCATGCATGTCTACGAGGCAGTAAACCGTCTCAATCCCTTCATTCTGCTTTTCCACGAAACGCTTCAGCGCCCCGAGGTAATTGCCAAGGGTCAACCCGCCCGAAGGCTGAATGCCCGAAAAGATGCGTGGCTTAAAAGCTGTCTGGCTGGACTGAGGCGTTTGGACCGGCTCGGCCATGGGAATACTCCATCTGGAAACTGCGCTGCATTCCGCTTACCCTTGCCGCAAAGGGGCGTCAATCAACTGCCCCAAAGCCAGAGGCCTCATGCAGACAGACCCAAACGCCGCCCCGCTCAACCCATTGCCCCCCGTCGTGTGGCTTTTAGCCCTGCCGATCATCGCGATGGAGGTGGTCCTCAACCTCGCGGCCAGCGGGCTGGTGGGCGGTGCTTCCGGTGTGGGCTGGCGGCTTGATGCGGTGCAGCGCTTTGCCTTCTCGCCCGATTTCATGCGCGAAATGATCGCCAACAGTTACTACCCGTCTGAGCATCTGATGCGGTTGGTCAGCTACCCGCTGGTGCACATAAACTTCACCCATGCGCTGTTTGTCATCGTCTTCTTGCTAGCGCTTGGCAAAATGGTGGGCGAGGTGTTTCGCGCCTGGGCCGTGCTGGTGGTGTTCTTTGGGGCAGCGGTGGCCGGGGCGGCAGCCTATACGACCTTGCCGATGATCCACACCCCTCTGATCGGTGGCTATCCGGCGGTTTACGGGCTGATCGGGGCCTTCACATTCCTGCTTTGGACCAACCTTGCCGGCACCGGAAACACCCAATACCGCGCCTTTTCCCTGATCGGCTTTTTGATGGGAATCCAGCTGCTCTTTGGTCTGCTCTTCGGCGGCGGCTGGGATTGGGTTGCAGAGCTTGCGGGCTTTTTCACCGGGTTCTTTCTGTCCTTCGTTGTCAGCCCTGGTGGCTGGGCAGGCGTGCGACAAAAGATACGCGCGCGGCGCTGATACGCCTGAGCGGCAGAGGTTCCACATCCTTTGCACACGCCACAATCAGCAACCCGCAAGCCGCGTTTTGCCAAAACGACAATACCCGTGCGCAGACACCCTGCCCGAAAGTGCGTTTTAGAACGGACAGGGTGCAGAAAAGGTCATCATTACCCCCGTCTCGGCATGCCGAATTTTCAAACTATCCGCATGCAGCATCAAGCGCGGAAAATCCGCCGCTGCCCCGCTAGCGTAAAGTGGGTCACCCAAGATCGGATGCCCGATCTCGGCCATATGAATCCGCAACTGATGGCTCCGCCCTGTCAGCGGCATAAGCCGTATCCGCGTTTCACCCCCGCCCCGCTTCAACACCCGCCAATCAGTAACCGATGGCTTGCCCGTCTCGTAATTCACATGTTGGCGCGGCCTGTTGGGCCAATCCACGATCAAAGGCAGATCCACCTGCCCCGCATCTTCCGCGACCTCTCCCCATAGCCGGGCGAGGTAGATTTTCTTGGTCAACCGCTTCTCGAACTGCTGCCCCAAAAACCCCTGTGCCGCTTTGGTGCGGCCAAAGATCATCACCCCCGAGGTGTCCAGATCCAGCCGATGCACCAGCAAGATATCGGGAAAACCCTCACGCAGCCGATTGATAAAACAATCCGCCCGATCCTCCCCCCGCCCCGGAACTGAGAGCAGGCCCGAGGGCTTGTCCGCGACCACGATATGATCGTCGGAATACAGCACATCCAGCGGGGCGTTGGGAGGAGTGTAAATGAATTCGCTCATCCCTCGCTCCTACCCCAGTCGCCGCCTTCAGACAATCCGGTGCGCAGCTGTCCACAATCGTCGCTCCATACGGTGCGCCCACCACCGCTTTTGGGCATTCCCTCACGGGCCGGCTCCGGCGCACAAATCGCAATAGGTGGCCTTAGCGACTTCAAGGCATCAGGGCGTTGAGAAGGGGAACGCGCGTGATTGCAGGGTAATTTTGCGTGGCAAAAGTGCCTTTGGCATTCGAAAGAAAGGCCGTCTGAATAAGTTGAGAGGCCGGAACGTAATTGTCACGGACCCTTCCTGCGGTGGCGTCACCGGATCCCACATCAAGCCCGATGAATGCTTGTTTTAGGACAGGCTCACCGTCCTTCATTTTGAGCAGTTTAATGTGTGGATTTAGTAACATGTTACAAGTAAGTTTACTAAATAAATGATTCGAGCGAGAGACACATATGCGGGTTAAGTTCGGGATTTCTGCGGCCTTGGTCACCCCTTTTGATACTGACGGTTCCGTGAATCATGTCAAAATGCTGGATCATGCGAACCGCACCTTGGGCCGAGGAGCCGATGGGATCATGCTCTTTGGAACCACAGGCGAAGGTGCCTCGATCAGCCCGTTGGAGCGTCT
>CALEMZ010000237.1 GCA_937910975.1 uncultured Pseudorhodobacter sp.
CCATCCACCGCTCCGGCCAGATGACCAAGACCAGAGCCAAGGATCAGCCCCAGCCGCACCGGGGCCGCCCCGGCACGTTCACGGATCAGGGTGGCAAGGGCGTCAGCGTTCTTTGACATAGGGTTGTCCCCCTGCAAGTGGTGGTCTTGCCTTGCCAATGAAGCCTGCAAGGATCACGACGGTGATGATATAGGGCAGGGCCTGCACGAACTGCGACGGAATGGCAAAAAGACCCAGATCAATGCTTGGAAAGCGGTTGCCCACGGCCTCCAGAAATCCAAACAGCATCGTGGCCCCCAACGCATACCAAGGCCGCCATTTGGCAAATATCAGCGCGGCCAACGCGATAAAGCCGCGCCCTGCCGTCATGTCTTTGCCAAAGCCCGCCGCGAGGCCAAGTGCGAGGTAAGCACCCGCCAGCCCGCAAAGCACACCGCAAATAGCCACAGCGGCATAACGGATGCCGATCACGGAAACCCCCGCCGTATCCACCGCCGCCGGGTTTTCTCCCACAGCGCGCAGCCGCAGGCCAAAGCGCGTGCGGTATAGCAGCCACGCCGAGGCCGGAACGAGGGCAATTGCCAAATAAACCAAAATCGAATGGCCCGAGATCAGTTCGGAATAGATCGGGCCGATAAAGGGTAGGGGGGCGATACTATCGGCAAAGGGCAGGGTGATCGATTCAAACCGTCCCCCGGATGTCAGCGGTGGGGTGCGCCCACCGAGGCCAAACCATTTTTGCCCCAAAAGCACCGTCAAGCCCGCCGCGAGAAAATTGATCGCCACGCCGGAAATCAACTGATTGCCCCGGAAGGTGATGGAAGCAAGCCCGTGAACGCCAGCCAAAAGCAGCGAAGCAAATATCCCAGCCAGAACCCCCAGCCAGACCGAACCGGTGATAGCGGCCACGGCTGCCGACAAGAAGGCTGCAGCCAACATCTTGCCCTCCAGCCCGATGTCAAACACGCCCGCGCGTTCTGAAAACAAGCCGGCGAGGCAGGCGAATAGCAATGGGGTCGCCAGACGTACCGTGCTATCGAGAATTTGGATCAGGGTTGCGAAATCCATCACGCTTTCCCCTTTCGCAACATCAAGAAAAGGCTTTCAACTGGCCTGCGGACCATATTGTCCATCGCGCCGGTAAACAGGATCACCAGCGCCTGAATGACGATAATTAGCTCACGCGGGATGGTCGTCCACAAAGCCAGTTCAGCACCGCCCTGATAGAGGAACCCGAACAGAAGCGCCGCCAACAACACCCCAACCGGGTGGCTGCGCCCCATCAGCGCCACGGCGATCCCGATGAACCCCGCCCCCTCAACCGAGTTTAAAAGCAACCGCTGCGCCTCACCCATTACGGTATTGATCGCCATCATCCCGGAAAGCCCACCCGAGATCAGCATGGCATACATGGTGATCCGCACCGGGTTGATGCCCGCGTAAACGCTGGCCTGTTCCGATTTGCCGAAGGCGCGCAACTGATAGCCAAGCCGCGTGCGCCACATCAAAAGCCACACACCCACGCAGGCAATCAGCGCTACGATCAGGCTTATATTGGCCGGGTTGCGGTTGTTGAATGGAATGCCGACCATACCCAAAATATCGCCCAGTCGCGGCAGTTTCAGCGACGCATCAAAGCGTGCCGAGGCCGTATCCATCGCCCCTGTGGGCCGCAGGACCGTGACCAGAACATAGATCATCAGCGCAGCGGCAATATAATTGAACATGATGGTGGTAATCACCACATGGCTGCCTCGCTTGGCTTGCAGATAAGCCGGGATCGCGGCCCAAGCCGCGCCAAACAGCGACCCCATGACAATAGCCGCTACAAAGGCCATGGACCAATGCGGCCATGGCACAAACAGGCAGACAAGCGCGACACCTAAGCCGCCAAGGCTCGCTTGTCCCTCGCCGCCGATGTTGAACAACCCGGTCTGAAACGCCACCGACACCGCAAGCCCGGTAAAGATGAAATTGGTGGAGTAATATAACGTATAGCCCCAGCCATAGGTGGAGCCGAGCGCACCCGTCACCATCAGCTTCATCGCGGCAACAGGGTCTTCGCCAATGGCCAGAATAACGAGGCCCGAGATCACGAAGGCAATCAGCAAGCTGATTAGCGGCACCAGCACCGCATCGGCCCATTTCGGCATCGCGCTCATTGTACCACCCCCGCCATCAACAGCCCCAGCTCGCGCTCATCCGTGGTTTCGGGGTCGCGTTCGCCCATGATCTGGCCGTCAAACATCACGGCAATCCGGTCCGACAGGCTCATGATCTCGTCCAGTTCAACCGAGACGAGCAGCACGGCCTTACCGGCATCGCGCAGGGCGATGATTTGCTTGTGGATGAATTCAATCGCGCCAATATCCACACCGCGCGTGGGTTGGCCCACCAACAACAGATCGGGGTTGCGATCCATCTCGCGGGCCACGACGATCTTTTGCTGGTTGCCGCCGGAAAAGCTTTTGGCCATCAGCGTCGGGATCGGGGGGCGGATGTCATAGCGCGCCATCTTGTCCTCGGTATCGGCGCGGATCGCGTCATTATCCATGAAAAGCGCAGATTTTTGGTATTCCGGCGCGTTGTGATAGCCGAAGGCCACATTTTCCCAGGCCGTGAAGTCCATGATCAGGCCCAGGTGCTGCCGATCTTCGGGCACATGGGCAATGCCGCGCGCACGCCTTGTCTGGCCATCGGCCTGTTTGGTCAACGCAATTTCTTGCCCGTTCAAGCGCACGATGCCGTCACCGCGCGCAATGCCACCCAAAACCTCTAAAAGCTGTGACTGGCCGTTGCCCGCAACCCCGGCAATGCCCAAAATCTCACCCGCGCGGATTGTCAGGGACACGCCCTTCAAACGCTCCACCCCCGCCTCATCGCGCACGCGCAGGTTTTCCACCTCCAGTACCATCTCGCCCGGTGTCGCGGGCTTTTTCTCAACCGACAGTAGCACCTTGCGGCCCACCATTAGCTCCGCCAATGCCTCGGGCGAGGTTTCCGCCGTCTTCACGGTTGCGGTCATCTGGCCGCGCCGCATCACGGAAACGGTGTCGGTGATCTCCATGATCTCGCGCAGTTTGTGGGTGATCAGGATCACGGTCTTGCCCTGATCCTTCAAGCCATTAAGAATGCGGAATAGTTGGTCAGCCTCTGCGGGGGTCAGCACGCCTGTCGGCTCGTCCAAAATCAAGATTTCGGCCTGCCGATACAGCGCTTTCAGGATTTCCACCCGTTGCTGATGCCCGACCGACAGATCCTCGATCACCGCATCCGGGTCCACATCCAATTCATATTCCTGCGCCAGTTTGGTCAGGGATTCACGCGCCTGCGCCATCGCTCCGCCCAGCAAGGCTCCGCCTTCAGCACCAAGGATCACGTTTTCCAGAACGGTAAAGTTCTGCACCAATTTGAAATGCTGAAACACCATCCCGATACCGGCGCGAATGGCGCTCTGGCTGTCGGGGATCTGCGTCAGCTCGCCGCTGATGAAAATTTCACCCGCGTCTGCTTTGTAAAATCCGTAGAGGATCGACATGAGGGTCGATTTGCCCGCGCCATTCTCACCAATAATCCCGTGAATGGAGCCTTTGGCAACTTGGATCGAGATGTCCTTATTGGCCTGAACCGGGCCGAATGACTTGGAAATCCCGCGCAGCTCTATGGCCAGCGGAGCGGAGGTGGGGACGGCAGTTTCCTGCCGCCCCGAAGCTTCAATTCCAACCATTCAGAAGGTGAGGGCTGGGCAGGTTTCGTCCGACATATAGTCGTGGATTTTCAGCTCGCCCGAGGCGATTTTTGCCGAGGCATCATCTACCGCCGCCTTCATTTCCGGCGAGACGAGTGCTGCGTTGTTGTCATCAAGCGCATAGCCAACGCCACCAGCCTTCAGGTCCATGGTTACAACGCCGCTCTCTAGGTCGACGCCAGCCTTGAAGGCTTCATACACCGCGTTGTCGACGCGTTTGAGCATTGATGTCAGAACTTTGCCGGGAAAGAGATAGTTTTGGTTGCTGTCAACGCCGATCGAGAGGATGCCTTCATCCGCAGCAGCTTGCAACACGCCTATGCCTGTACCACCAGCAGCGGCAAAGATTACGTCAGCGCCTTGCGATTTCTGGGCCTTGGCCAATTCGCCGCCCTTTACGGGGTCGTTCCACGCCGCCGGGGTAGAGCCGGTCATGTTGGAGATTACGGTTGCGTCTGCGTTCACGGCTTTTACGCCCTGAGCATAACCGCAAGCAAAACGGCGGATCAGCGGAATGTCCATGCCGCCAACGAAACCAACGGTGTTGGTTTTCGACGCCATCGCGGCCATCATGCCGACCAGATAGCTGCCCTCATGCTCAGTAAAGGCGACTTGACGCACATTGGGCAGATCAAGCCAGTTTACATCGATGATCGCAAACATGGTGTCCGGGAAATCGGGAGCGACTTGGCCGAGCACGTCACCAAAGGCAAAGCCGGTCATGACGATCGGGTTAGAACCAGCTTCAGCCAAACGGCGCAATGCCTGCTCGCGCTGAGCTTCGGATTGCATTTCCAGCTCTTTATAGGTGCCGCCGGTTTCCTTGGCCCAACGCTGCGCGCCTTCATAGGCGGCCTCATTGAAGGATTTGTCGAATTTGCCGCCAAGGTCAAAGATCAGCGCTGGCTCAGCCGCAGCCATGCCCGCGGTCAGCGCGAGGGTCGCCGTGGCAGTGGCAAGGTGTTTCATGATGCTCATTATGTCGTCTCCCGGTTGGATTTTTTGCCACCGCAAGAATCCCCTATTGCGGGGGGGTGGGGTATGTACAAATTAGGGCGAGTTTGATCGGAGGGGTCAATAGCTATTTGTAATGTGAACCCGGTGTTTCTGGCCAATTGGTCAAGTTTCAGCCGTTACGTCCGGCCTATCGTTGCGTTACAATAGGGGGGCGAGTGGTCTGGTTAACACGAGCGCATCAATGTGCTGGCCTTGCGGGGTTTTAAAATACCCGCGCCTGTGGCCTACGGGAGCGTAACCCAATGAAAGATAAAGCGCTATGGCGGCAGCGTTATCTTCCGCCACTTCCAGGAATGCGGATTCGGCGCCGAGTTCGCGTGCTTTTGCGGCAAAAGCTGCCATCAGCTCGCGTGCCAGCCCCTGCCGTCTTTGGGCCGGATCAACGGCCAGCGTCAGCACTTCGGCCTCGCCCGCCACCGCGCGCCCCATTACAAAGCCGCGCGCATCACCCAGCACAAACACCCCCACGCTGGGCAGCAGCCCTGCAAACGCAGCCTCAGACCATGGGCGTGGGGTGGTGAAGCAGCGGCCATGTAGGGCCGCCAATGCAGCTGGCGTCACAGCGGATCATCCAAAATGACAGGCGGCGGGTCGCGGGGCGGGGCCGCATCTGCCGCCCGCATATAAAACGGGGCGGGCAGGGATGCGCCTTGGGCCACGTGTCGGGCACCGATATGGGCCATAGCCCGAAGGCGCGCGGCGGCATCGGGCCGTGTTATGCGAGGGTGCCGCGCCGCATCGGGCGGCTCTGGCCAATCGCCAATCAGGGCCAGTGACGTTTCCGCAGGCCAAAGCTCCGGATCGTCCGCCACCACCTCACGCGGCAAAGACAGCGCGACCTCACCCTCAAAATCCTGCACATAGATCGCCCCGCGAGAGGCGGGAAGTGCCACGCGGCTCCGGCCTGATGCGCCAAAGGCCAGCACTTCCAGACCGGTCACGCCCACGGCTGGCACGCCAAGCCCCAGGGCCAAGCCGCGTGCAGCCGCCACGGAAATGCGGATGCCGGTAAAGTTCCCCGGCCCTACGCCCACCGCAATCGCCCCCAGATCGCGCCAGCACAGGCCCGCGCCCGCCAGCATCTCTTCGATCATCGGCATCAGACGCTCGGCCTGGCCCTTGGCCATCTCTTCACGCGCCTGCGCAACAATCTCGCCGCGCCATAGCAAAGCGGCCGCGCAATGCGCGGCCGATGTGTCGAAGGCCAAAAGGGGCGTCTCAGGCGGCAACAGGCCGAACCTCCAGCACCTCGGGGATGTAATGGCGCAGCAGGTTCTCAATCCCCATCTTCAGCGTCAGGGTGGATGAGGGGCAGCCCGCGCAAGCGCCTTGCATATGCAGGTAAACCACGCCGCGATCAAAGCCGTGGAACGTGATGTCACCGCCATCTTGCGCCACTGCCGGGCGCACGCGCGTGTCCAGCAACTCTTTGATCTGGGCGACAATATCGCCATGCTCTCCGGTATGCTCGGCATGGCCAGAAGCGGCCTGCTCGCCCTCGATCACCGACGCGCCGGATTGGTAATGCTCCATGATCGCGCCCAGAATGGCGGGTTTGATATGATCCCACTCGGCGCTTTCGGCCTTGGTCACGGTCACGAAATCATTGCCAAAGAAAACGCCTGTCACATCGCCAGTTGCAAAGACGCGCTTTGCCAGGGGTGATTTCTCGGCGGCCTCGGCACTAGGAAAATCCGCCGTGCCCATTTCCAGCACGGTCTGGCCGGGCAGGAATTTCAGCGTGGCGGGGTTCGGCGTGGATTCTGTCTGGATGAACATTTTCAATCTCCGACTGTTCTACTCGGATATGCGCCTCCAGCCCCGATAAGTCAAGGT
>CALEMZ010000238.1 GCA_937910975.1 uncultured Pseudorhodobacter sp.
ACACTGCAATCAGGGTTTCAAATGTAAGCTCTTTCATCGCGTTCCCCTTATGCCTTGCCGCGCAGCATCGCGTTGTAGGTGGCCTTCAGCGCCACCTCTTTCATCAGCCAGCTGATCCACAGCTCCTCGAGAGGCGCGATGATGCCCGGAAAGGAAGGGACCAGATTGTTGTGATAGTCGAACTCGACCAGCATGGCGCGGCCAACCCGAGTGATCATCGGGCACGAGGTATAGCCGTCATAGACCGCCGTCCCCTCGCGACCTTCGATCGCAGCCACCAAGTGATCCTCGACTACCGGCACCATCCATTTCACGCTGGCCGCCGTTTTGCCCTTGGGCACGCCCGCCACGTCACCCAGTGCGAAAACCTCGGGATAGCGCAGATGGCGCAGGGTTTTCATGTCCACTTCGACCCAGCCCTGATCGGTCCACTTGTTGGCCCACGACAGGCCCGACTGGCGGATCACCTCGGGCGCACGCTGCGGCGGGATGACGTGCAGATAGTCATAGGGCATCTCGACATCGGTCTTGGTCTCGACCTTGGTCGCAGGGTCCACCTTGGTTTCGACGAAGGTCGCGCGCTTTGCACCCGCATCAATCGACTTCAACGTGCGGCCATAATGCGGGGCAATCCCCCGCGCTTCGAACAGCATCCGCAGCTTTTCATGCACGATGGGCACCGAAAACAGGGCCTGTTGCGGGGCAGCATAGTGGATTTCATACTTGCCTGCGGCCGTGCCACGGCTGGCGATATCCTCGATCAGGAAGGTATGCTTGATCGGCGCGCCTGCGCATTTCATTTCGGTCGCAGGGCGGGTGAACAAGCCTATGCCGCCCTCTTCGGTGAACTTCGACGCAGCCTCCCAGGTTTTCGCGGCATATTGCGGGCCGGCATAGAGTGCACCGATGCCGTTCTGGCCGACCATATCCAGCGAGAAGCCTTCGATGGCATCATGATCCAGCACGAGGCCGGGGGCGACGACAAGGAAATCGTAGGGAATGCTTTGCCCGCCCGTGGTCGCGACGGTCTTGGTGATCGGGTCAATAGCAGCTGCGTGTTCGGCCACCAGCGTGATACCTTCTGGCAGCCAATCCGTGGTTTGCGACAGCGTATAAGACGCGGGTTTCAACCCGGCGGCCACCAGCGACAGACCCGGTTGATACAGATGCTCGGCCCGCGCATCGACAACGGTAATCTGCGCGCCGTCCAGCCGTGACACCAGATGGTTGACAAGGGCAGTGCCCGCAGCCCCCGCCCCGATGATGACGATCCGCGCTTTTGTCGCCACGCGGGCGGCCCGTGCGGGCTGGCCAAATGTGGCTGCAGCCACACCTGCAGCGCCAAGGCCCAGAAAGCCACGGCGGGACGTTGAAAGACCGGTCATGGCCATGGGGGTGTTCTCCTCGATTTCAGATATCCTTGGCACATGTTTCCTCAGCGCGCTTTGATCTGAGTCAGAAACAGTCTAGGACAAGATGATTATTGCCAGCGGCCATCGCGCTGAAAGATCCCCGAGGCCGGTGCAGACCCCGAGGCACAAAGGCGGTCAAAAGCTCATGACGCTGGTGTTCAGAGCGACAATGGCCGCCCCCATGGCATCCGGAGCGGCGGCGGTAACGCCGTCCAGCAGGATCGAGGCATCCGCGCCCTTGCCCGGAAGATAGATGGCGCAAACTTGAACTTTCAGGCCGTTCTTTTCCATCATCATCTTCATCAGCCCTTGGGGGCTGGCGCCTTTCGGCGGCTGGCCTGCCGTGGCACTGGCCGGCGCCGCTTTCAGCGCGATATCGCCGGCCGGACCGCAGAGCAGCATTTCGGCCTCGGCCCCTGCGGCCATGGCGTTCATGGTCAGAACCATCGCCATCAGCTGGGTCTGCGCCTCGGGTGCCGTCAGGATGGTGACAAGTTTGTTCGGCCCTTCGGCTTGGGCGGTGGTGCCAAAGGCAAGGCCCAGGGCCAGAACAAAGGATGCGAGCTTACGCATGGTGGTCTCCAGATGGGTGAAATGGGAAGGGATGATCAGGGAAGAAGTTACTCGGGCACGCAGATCGTGCCGGCCCGAATGGCAAGCGCCGTGCGCAGGATCAGTCCTGCCACAACGGCCAGCAACAGGGCCAGAAGGCCAGCCCCGATGAGGCGATGCGCGTCAGAGCCTGCCGCCTCGGCATAGCCAAAGCTGGCAATGGTCAGCGCCGCGAGCGGGAAAGACAGTGCCCACCACGACAGGGCGAAAGGCATAGAGCGGAACTTCGGCAATTGGGTGGCGACAAGCAGGGCAAAGACATAGGCCACCGAGACCAGGAAATGGCCAAAGGGACCAACCTCACCCGACAGTCGCATCCAGGCGGTAAAGGCAACGGCGGGTGGCGCGATCAGGATCATCAGCGTCGGCACCATCTTGCCGGGCAGGGGGTCGTGAAACATCAGCCGGTTCATCACCAGCGTCAGCAGCACCAGCCAAAAGATCAACCCGCCAGAAAAGAACAACCACGAGATCTCGCTATAGCCCAGTCGCGCCCCAGCCAGCGGCACGATCACATTGCCCACCGCCGGAATAAACCAAGCGGGGGTCAACTGCCCCTGCTGAAACGGCCGATGTCCGATCCAAGAGCCGATAACCGACAGGGCCAGCACGCCTTGCAAGCCAGCGCCCAGCAGCCAGATGATCCGCGACACCTGCGGCATCAGATCAAACAGAGCCGCGGCAAGCAGCAGCAAAGATATTGAAATCGCAGGAAAAAAGGCAATTCGCACCGGATGGTTCCATTCGCTGCGGACTTCGGCAAAATGGGTCAGCGCCTTGGCGCCATAGCCAAAAGAGACCGCCAGAAACAGGGCGACAGACAGAAGCAAACTGCCGGTTGACGCCGCATTGGACAGTGCGAAGGCCTGCTCGGCAGAGCGCAGGGCCAGGGTCAGGCCCATCATACCCATGCCGATGGCAAAAAAAGTAACGGGGTAGTGGGCAATCCGCATCTTTGCGGCAGGCTGCGTGTCGACAACCGTCATGATCTTGATCCGTGAAGAGGGGAGGGAGATGCTCTGGCAGGGCGACGGGACGCGGCCGGCCTGCCAGAACAGTGCAGCGGAGAGGTCAGCTCCGCTGGCGCCGCGCCGGTGTGGGACCGGCGCGATTCAGCATTTTTTCGTCCTCTTTCAACTCCAGCCACATCGCATTCATCACAGCAAAGATGGCGGCCAGCGGCAGGCCCAGAAGCCAAGCGAAATACCACATGATTTCAGTCCTTTCCTAGTAAACAGAGTGAGAATTGTCGGTGACGTCGGCCTCGGTGACCTTGCCCCAAAGCACCTTATAGACCCAGGCCGTATACATCAGGATCAGCGGCATGAAGATCGCCGTCACCACCAGCATGATGAACAGGGTCAGATGCGAGGAGGATGAATTCCACACCGTCAACGACGAGCCAGGGTCAGACGATGACGGCATGATGAAGGGGAACATCGTCAGGCCAACCGAGGAAATCACGCCAAGGATCGCCATCTTGGAGAACAGCAGCGTCGAGACTTCGCGCCCCGCGCGCAGACCCAAAAAGGTCAGCACCCCGCCAAGCAGGCCCATCACCGGCGCGATGACGATCCAGGGGCGATCGCTATAGGCCGTGAACCAAGTTGCCGTCTTCTCGACCTCGAAATGCAGCGGGTTCGACGGGCCGCCGGTGACATAGTCGCCAACAATCCGATAGCCCTCGATGCCAAAGGCCATCCATATTCCCGCCACGGCATAGGCACCCACCGCAATCAGCGCCGCAACCGAGCCTATGGCACGGGCGCGCGCCTGCACAGCACCCTCGGCCTTCAGGGTCAGCCAAGCCCCGCCGTGCATCACCAGCATGGCCAGCGAGACCACACCTGCAAGGATCGAGAACGGGTCCAGCAAGCCAATGAACTTGATATACCAAACCCCTTCATAGATCGTGTGCAGATCCTCGGTGAAGTGGAAAGGCACGCCCTGGATCACATTGCCAACCGCCACGCCGAACAGCAACGCAGGGATTGCGCCAGAGGCAAACAGCGCCCAGTCCCAAGCCATGCGCCAGCGCGGATCGTCGCGCTTGGAGCGGTATTTGAAGGCCACGGGGCGCAGGATGAAGGCCGCCAGAATGACGAACATCGCAAGATAAAAGCCCGAGAAACTGACCGCATAAAGCGGCGGCCAAGCGGCAAAGATCGCGCCGCCACCCAGGATGAACCAGACCTGATTGCCTTCCCAGACCGGGCCTACGGTGTTGATCGCCACGCGGCGCTCAACATCCGTCTTGCCGACGAAGGGCAGCAGGGCACCCACGCCCATGTCGAAGCCATCTGTCAGGGCAAAGCCAATCAGCAGCACGCCCAAAAGGCCCCACCAGATCACCCGCAACGTCTCATAGCTTAGCAATTCGTGCAAAATCATGGCGATTACTCCGCAGGCATGGCAATGGCATCGGCATTCTGCCGCCCAGCCAACCGGTCATTGTGACGCAAAACCCAAGCGTCGGTTTCAGAAACATCTTGGAATGGGCCCTTGCGGATGTATTTCAGCATCAGCCCCATCTCGATGATGAACAGCACCGTGTAGAACAGCACGAAGCCCGCCAGTGTCAGCGCAACTTCGGTGATCGACAGGGCGCTGACCGACATGGCGGTGGGCAGCACACCGTCCACCGTCCAGGGCTGGCGGCCAAACTCGGCCACGAACCAGCCCAGCTCGGCGGCAATCCAGGGCGCGGGGATCATCACCACCGCCAGCCAAAGCGCCGGGCGGGGGAAGTGCATCCCTTTGAAGGATGCGCGGTAGAAGAAATAGGCCATGGTGGCGATAAAGCCAAAGCCCAGCGCCACCATGATCCGGAAGGCCCAGAACAGCGGCCAGACCGTGGGCACTGTGTCGTTCGACGCCGCAACGATCTGCTCTTCGGTCGCCGTGCGCGGATCATCGACATATTTTTTCAACAGGAAAGCAAAGCCCAGATCTGCCGAATGCGCTTCGAACGTTGCCGTGATTGCCGGATCGGCGGCATCACGCATCTCGCGGATGTGCATCAGCGCGTCATAGGCGATAATGCCGCTGCGGATCCGGGTTTCAGCCTGAGCCACCAGATCATTGATACCCGGAATTTCCGTCGTCAGCGAGCGCGTGCCGATCAGGCCCATCGCCCAAGGGATCTCGATGGCGTAATGCGTCTCGCGCGCTTCTTGGTCGGGAAAGCCAATCAGATTGAACGGCGCGGGGGCCTCGTGGGTTTCCCACATCGCCTCGATTGCGGCCAGCTTCATCTTTTGGCTATGCGTGGCCGAATAGCCGCTCTCGTCGCCCAGCAGCACCACGGAAAAGGCCGAGGCCAGACCAAAGGCCGCCCCCACCGTGATCGACCGGCGCGCCAGCTCGGTGTGGCGGCCCTTCAGCAGATACCAGGCCGAAACCCCGATCACAAAAACCGAGGCGGTGACATAGCCCGCCGACACCGTATGCACGAATTTCGCCTGCGCCACTTCGTTGAACAGCACTTCGAAAAAGTCGGTCATCTCCATCCGCATGGTCTGCGGGTTGAATTCCGCGCCGACCGGGTTTTGCATCCAGCCATTGGCGATCAGGATCCATAGGGCCGAAAAGTTCGACCCGATGGCCACCAGCCATGCCACCGTCAGGTGCGCGACCTTGGACAGCTTGTCCCAGCCGAAGAAGAACAGACCCACAAAAGTGGCCTCAAGGAAAAAGGCCATCAGCCCTTCGATCGCCAGTGGCGCGCCGAAGATGTCGCCGACATAGTGGCTGTAGTAGCTCCAGTTCATCCCGAACTGGAACTCCATCGTGATGCCGGTGGCGACGCCAAGGACAAAGTTGATCCCAAACAGCGTGCCCCAAAACTTGGTCATTTGCCGCCAGATCGGGCGGTTGGTCATGACATAAACCGTCTCCATGATCGCCACGAGGATCGACAGACCCAGCGTCAGCGGCACGAAGAGGAAGTGATACATGGCCGTCATGGCAAATTGCAGCCGTGACAGCTCGACGATCCCAAATTCCATATCTTTGGCTCCAATTATCGCAGGGCGAATCCCGAACGATATAAATTCCTATTTGCGAATATATCCTGCGCTTTGCCAGAGCCGTCTTTGATCCAGATCAATAACTCGCACGAAGGATACGACTTAAGGCAGCTTCAGAACGCGATCCGCGAAGGCGGTTTCCACCGGCCGATGCGCCGCGATCACAAGTGCCGCCTTGGGCAGAAACTGCCGCAGCCCTTGCAGCACAGCAAGGGCCGTTGCCTCATCCAGCCCTTCGGTCGGCTCGTCCAGCAGCAAGATGCTTGGCCGGCGCAGCAGCACGCGCGCCAAGACCAGCCGCCGCGCCTCGCCGCCGGACAGCCCCTCGCCACGCCCGCCGATTAGGCTCGACAACCCGCCCTTGCGACGGACAAGCGACGCCAGCTGCACCGCCTCCAAGACCTGCCAAAGCTGGGCCTCCTCTGCGGGGCCAGCCAGAGTCAGCGCCTCGGCCAGGCTGCCGGCCATCAAGGCGCTGCGCTGAGGCAGCAAGCCCAGTTGGCCCCGCAGCTCGGCCTCGGGCCAGTCGGCAAGCGCGCGCGGGCCCAAGGCGATCTGCCCAGCGGCAATCGGATGCAAACCGGCAAGGGCCAGCAAAAGCGTCGACTTGCCGGCACCGCTGGCACCGGTGATCGCGATGCTTTCGCCCTGCCCCAGCGCAAAGGACACCCCCGCCACGACGGGAAGATCGCTTTGTGCGTGACAGAGCGTCAAAGCGCTGACCCGCAGATCAACCGCCGCGACAAAGGGCAAGACCGCTGCGCTGCCCGAAAGGACGGGCTTGGGCGGCGGCGGGGGGGGCGCCAGATCGCGCCTGACCCGGCGGGCCGCATCGGCCATGCGGCCAAGGTCGGACATGGCGCGGCGCAGCGGCACGAGCGTTTCGGCCAGCGCCAAAGCCGCAAAGAACCCAAGCGCGGCAAAGGCGGGCTGAAGCTCTCCGGCCTGCACCAGGGTCAAACCGATCCCCAAAGCCCCCGCCGCAACCACAGCCCCAACCGCCCCCAGCGCCGCAGCGGCCCGCCTTTCGGCGCGGTCCAGCTGCAATCGCAGCGCTCGGCGTCGCGCATCTGCATCCAGAACCGCATCGCGTTGCGCCGCCAATCGACCATAGACCGCCAAATCCCGGCGGGCGCGTATCATGTCGATCAAGCGCGTGCGAAAGGCCTGCGCCGCCACCTCGGCGCGGCGCGACAGCGGCAGGGCGGTCTTTGCCATCCAGCCCAGTGTCAGCGCAGCGCCTAGCAGATAGCCGCCCACCACCCAAAGCGCGACAGCTGGCGCCACCAGCACCCACAGCGCCCCCAGCGCCAGCGTCAGCGTTGAAATTCCCGCCAAAATCGGCAGAACCAGTCGCAGCGGAACCCCGTCCAGCGCGTCAATATCTGCCGTCAGCCGATTCAGCGCTTGTGCCCCGCGCAGCCGGATCATCTTTGCATAGGGCGCAGACAGATGCGCCGCCAGCACACGCAGGCGCAGCGTTTCCAGGGCGCGCAGGGTGGCATCATGGGTCAACATCCGCTCGCCATAGCGGGCCGCCGCCCGACCCAAGGCCAGGAAGCGCACCATGGCCGAGGGGCGAAAGACATCGAAGACCGCCCCTGTCCCGGCCAGACCCGCCGCGGCCGCCGCGGTGATAAACCATCCCGACAGGCCCAAAAGCGCCGCGCCCATCGCCAGCACCACAAGGCTGAGCGCTGCCCCGCGCAGCATGGCGCCGCCCTGATCGCGCAGGATCAGCCGAAAAACCGCCCAAAGCGCAGTCATGGAGCGCCCCCAAGATCAATGATCCGGTCCATGCGCGCGGCAAGAGCCTTGTCATGTGTGGCCACAACCAATGTAACGCCCCGCCCAGCTTGGGCCAACAGCCCCTCGGTGACGCTGCGCGCGGTTTCGGGATCAAGATCGGCCGTCGGCTCGTCGGCCAAAAGCAGATCGGGCTGGCCGAAAACTGCCCGTGCCAAGGTGATCCGCCGCGCCTCGCCGCCGGACAGCCCGGCGCCGGTCTCGCCAAGTCGGGTAGAAAGACCCTGCGGGAGCGCCTGAACCACCGCCCCAATCGCCGCGCGGTCTAGCGCCTCGGGCAGGTTTCCAGCGCGGCCAAGCGTCAGGTTCTGCCGCAGACTGCCTGCAAGAAAATGCGGGGCTTGCGGCATCCAACCCAAGCGCGCCCGCCAACCGTCGGCAGCTTCAGCCGTCAGCACCTGCCCTGCCACAACAACCGCGCCCCGCTGCGGCAGCTCCAACCCGGCCATCAGGCGCAGCGCGCTGGTCTTGCCAGCGCCGCTGGCACCCACGATCGCCACCCGCTCACCGGCGGCGATCGTGATATCGGGCAAGGCGCGGTCTGAAGGCGTGAAACAGCCCTGCAAAGCCACGCTCGCAGGGCCAGGCAGGCGCGGGGCCGGTCCGCCTGCGCCGGGCAACTGCGGCCCGGCCTGGGACGAATAGGTGGCGATTTCGTCGATCACCGCCATCGCGGCCGCCTTGTCATGCCAGGAGGCCGACAGATCGCGCAGGGGCTGATAGAACTCCGGCGCCAAGAGCAACAGGAATATCCCGGCCTCTGGCGTTAGCTGCCCACCCCATGCGCCGAACTCCAAGGCACCCAAAAGGGAAAACCCGACATAAACGGCCACCATTGCAACACCGATCGCCGCGAACAGCTCCAACACCGTAGAGGACAGGAAGGCCACCCCAAGCACGGCCATTGTCCGCCGCCGCAAATCGCCTGCCTGACGCTCAAATCCCTGCAAGACCGCGGTCCTGGCGCCCAAAAGACGAATGTCCAGCAATGCCGAGAGACGCTCGACCAGAAAATCGTTCAGCGTGCCGATTTCTGCCATCTGGCGCGCACTGGCCTCTTTAGCGGCCATGCCTACCAACGCCATAAAAACCGGAATCAAAGGGCCAGAAATCAGCAAGACAACCCCGACCGCCCAGGACTGCCAGAACGCCAACCCCAGAATGACCAGCGGCAGCACCATCACCCGCGCGCGCGCCGGAGCATAGCGTGAGACGTAGGGGGCCAGAAGATCCAGCTTTTCTCCCGCCAGCGCGGCCAGACTTCCTGCCCCGCCAAAGGCGCTGTCAGTTGCCCGACGCGCCTCGTTTGCGACGATCTCCGTCCGCGCCCGGGCAAGGATTGCATCGGCCGCATTATGCGCCTGCGCCTCGGCGAAAGTGGTCAGGGCGACGCGCAGCAGTCCAAGCCCGCCAAACCCAAGGATCGCGGCAAGCGGTGATGGTGACGCACCGGAAAGCACTGCCCCGATGGCCCAGGCCACCACGGCCGCCTGAAGCGGCCAGATCAACCCGGCCAGCACTGACAACACCGCAGCGCGGCGCTGATGGCGCCTACCCGGGGCCATAATCGCCGCGGTCCCGGCGGAAACGTCAGACGGCAACTTAGAAGATATGTCCACAGGCTCACTCAAACTGTTATTTTGAATGCCACTTAAGCCACTCTGC
>CALEMZ010000239.1 GCA_937910975.1 uncultured Pseudorhodobacter sp.
CCCTCGCAGCAACCGTCTTGTTCTGGCTTTGATTATCAATGAGTCTGGAGCCTAAATAGAAACGGGGTTTGCAACGCGCCAACGGGGCCTTAGACCTAATGACACCCAACACGAAGGTGCCGTTGTGAAAATCGCCTATCTGGTCAACACCTATCCGCGTGCGTCACACAGCTTTATCCGCCGTGAAGTGCAAGCGTTAGAGCGGCGCGGGCTTGAGGTGCATCGCTTTGCCATGCGCTCCGAGCGCGCAAGCCTTGTTGACCCAGCCGACCTGGCCGAGGACGGTCGCACCGAACATGTGTTGGCCCAAGGCCTCCCCGCGCTGTTTCGCAATGCAATGGGCTGGATGCTGGCCCACCCCAGACGAACCGCCCGTGCCTGGGGCGAAGCCATGCGCTGCGGCAAGTTGGGCGCAGGTGGCAGCCCCGGCACCGGGGGGCGGTTACGCCACATGGTTTATCTTGTTGAGGCCGCCTATGTCGCACAGCGCTGTGCGGAACTGGGGGTCAGCCATCTGCATGCGCATTTTGGCACCAACTCTGCCACTGTGGCGATGTTGGCGCATTTGCTGGGCGGGCCGCGCTATAGCTTTACCGTACACGGGCCAGAGGAATTTGACGGCCCGATAGCTTTGGCTCTGGGCACCAAAATCCGCCACGCCGCCTTTACCGTTGCCATCAGCAGTTTTGGGCGCAGCCAGTTGTATCGCTGGGCCTCCCTTGGCGATTGGTCCAAACTGCATGTCGTGCATTGCGGGATTGAGCCCGCAAAGTTCACCAAACCGACAGATCCCCCAACCGGCGGGCCACATCTGGTCGCCATTGGCCGCTTGGCGGAGCAAAAGGGCTTCTCCTTGCTGATCGAGGCGTTATCGCTCGCCGCCCCCGCCCATCCCGGCCTTCGGCTGACCTTGGTGGGCGATGGCCCGATGCGCGGTGAACTGGAGGCGGCGATTGCGGCAAAGGGCCTGTCGCAGATGGTCACTTTGGCGGGCTGGCAAGATGAGAACGGCGTGCGCGCCGCCTTGATGCAAGCACAAGCGCTCATCCTGCCCTCCTTTGCCGAAGGCCTGCCCATGGTGGTGATGGAGGCAATGGCCGCAGGCCGCTCGGTGATTGCCACGGCCATTGCCGGGGTGCCGGAACTGGTTGTTCCGGGCAAAACCGGGTGGATCGTGCCCGCAGGTGATGCTGTGGCGCTGGCCGGGGCGATAGACGCCCTTGCCGCCACATCGCAAACAAAGCTGCTCTCAATGGGCAAGGCTGCACGCGCGCGTGTGCTGGAACGCCATGACATCGACGCAGAGGCGACAAAGCTTGCAATGTTGATTTCCGACGGGCAGCCCAAGGGCTAGCGCCCGCGCACCCAAGCCCCGCCGCCACGCCTGGCTTTTACCGCAAGCGATACGGCCGCATAGATTGCAAAGCCAAATGGGTCCGCCACCGCGCGCCGCAATAACCCAAAGGGACCCGTTTTCCGCTTGCCTTCCCGCGCCAAAATCTCCGGAAAAAGTGCTGCAATCTGCGCCACCCCGGCATCTTGCCTGCGCCGCACCCGCACCAAGGCCTCAAACCCTTCGATCATCGGCCAAAGATAGGTGGCGCGGCAGCCTATCCGATCCGATGGAGCGAATTGCAACCGCACGAAGGTATCGTCTGAAATGATTTCGGGGAATGCCCCCCAGCGAGCGCGACCCGCCGCATTTACCGCAAAAAGCCCATATCCGGGGGCCGCGCTTTGCGCAAAAGGCAAGGACTGCCAAAACCGCGCATAGGCCCGCGTCACCGCCGAAGTTGCGCGCGGTATCTCAGGTCGGCCAGACGCATAGCGCGCAGGCTCAACCGACAGCACCCGCACAAGCTGTGCCATCAGGCCGGGGCTGACGATCACATCCGCATCCAGATAGGCGCGCAAATCCCCCCGCGCCACCGCGTCCCCAGCGTTCAGCGCGCCCGGCTTGCCACCTTGCTCCCGCTCGATCACCGTCAGGCGCCAACCCGCAGCCTGTGCCTCGAATAAATACGCACGGGCGCGGCGGGCGGTATCATCGCGGCAGCCATTGGCAACAACAATCGCCTCTGCCGCACCCGGCACCGAGTCCGATGCAAAGAGTGCCGACAAGCAGGCCCCGATATAGCCTGCCTCATTGCTGGCCGGTATGATGACACTCAACAACTTTGGCACCCATGCGCCAAGGATTGCCAGCGCGGGTTGTCATCGCCCAGGTGGCGCAACCCGCCCCAGCTTCCCCATTTGTTGGGCGCATAGACATCGACAAAGGCGTTGAAGGGCGCGGGCGTCAGCGCCGCCCAGCCTTCCATCAGGCGGTCATAAAGCTCGCCCATCTGGGGTGCGTAATTCAGGTGGTGAAAAAAGGCCGTCACCTCCTCATCGTCTTGCAGGGCCGCCAAACCCACGACATGGGTTCCGCCCTCATACATCATCAGATCAAGCCCACGTTTGCGCGCGACCTCGGCATGATAGGGCAGCATGTCCGTCAGTAATGCGGCCAACGTATCGGCGCTTTGCCCGGTGACAAAGCCGTTTTCCAACTCCGCCGCGGCGCGGTCGGTCGCCAGATCAAAGCGATGGGTCGCCAGATACGCGGCGCGCGCCGCGCCCGTCAGGCCCTGCTGATCAGCCTGCGCCTGCGCAGATTGACGGCTTTCGGCCAACCAGTTACGCAAAACCCCGGCCTTTTCATCACTACCCAGCCCCGCCGCAAAATAGCCCGTCACGGCATAAGCGTCAAAGCTGTCCACCGGGGGTTTGCGCCCCTCAGCCACCACCAATGGCGCATCAAATATCTGTTCCTCCAGCCCTATCCAGCCGGTTTGGGTCGCAATCACCCGCGTCAGCCGGTCCTTGCCTTCCTCGCCAAAAACATCGGCCCAGATATCGGCCACTTCGGCTGCCCGCATTCCATAATATTGCACCCAGCAATGATCGGCAGTCCAGCGGGCGCGGCATTGTACATCCGCCCATGTGGCCTGAGCGAACTGCCTGTTCCAAACCTCGTTCGAATATTCCATCTGCACATGCAGCCCCGGCGCAAGCCCATCGCGCACGGCCTCGGCATAGGCACGCACCAGCGCATCCTCGGCCAGATGCGGCAGGGTAAACCACGGGTCCGCCCGCAACTCATTGGCCAAAGCGATCATCACCTCTATCGGCACACCCTTTACCGCCCAACTGAAATCTGCCGGTTTGGGCCGGTCTGCCAATAGGGCCAATGTGGAATTATTCGTCGCCATCCAATCCATGAACCGCAACCCGCGCACACCGCGAATACGCCCCAGCCAATCGGGGTTGAACAGCGCACCCGCTTCATAAGCGGCCTGACGATCCTCGCGCACGATCGAGATATCGCGGATCGGATCGCTTGCATCAATGGCCGTGATCGTCAGCGTCACAGCCCCTTCGCCGGGCGTATAATCAAACACCACCCGGCCCGGCGCGCTTTGCGCCACCACTGCGACCGCCTCAACGTGCAAATCCCCCTTGCCCGAATAGCGCAGCAAATAGCGGCCCGCCACCTTACCTGTATCCTCAGGAAAGTCCGTCAGGACCAGTGTTGAAATCCCCGTCACCTCAAGGGGCAGTGACACTGGCCAGCCATTGGCATCCAGATGACCGCCATCGCGCAGCGCCTCATATTCCACCCCGCCCCATCGGTTGGGCAGATGGCCAAGCCACGGGCGCGCGGTTTTCATCACATCCAGAAACGGATGCTGCACTGACCAATCATGCACCCCCGCCAAACCAAGCGCCAAACGCGGGTTGGTGATCGCACGCGGCATTTCCGCCGCTGGCGCGGCGACCACGGCGGGGGCAAACGCCACTGCAGGCTTCGCCGGTGTGTTCGCGGCCATCTCGGCCTCTGCCAGCGCCTCAATCCGGGCCGTGTCGCTTGCACGGTAATCCGTCACCGCCTGCCACGCGACACGCTGAAACGCCGCCGCCTGCGCGTCGGTAATTATGCCCTGACGGCTTAGCCAATGCCGGGTCAGTTTGGGGGGAAGGCCGTTCACATCCTTACCGCTGATCACCGCCATATGCACCAGCGCCAGAAAATAAAGCACGCGGTCATCGGGGTGAATGTCATCATCAAACAGCGCATCAATCTTGTCGATCCCCGGCACATCGCCCCGCGCAATTGTATCAGCAAGCAGCCCCATGGCCAGCCCCGCTGGGATCACCCGAACCAAGGGCGCGCCCCCCCCCCCCCCCCCCCCCCCCCCCCCCCCCCCCCCCCCCCCCCCCCCCCCC
>CALEMZ010000240.1 GCA_937910975.1 uncultured Pseudorhodobacter sp.
ATCCCCGTGAATATCTACGATCTTGGCCTGATCTACACGATCGAAATATCGGACGAAAATGATGTCGAGATTTTGATGTCGCTGACCGCGCCGGGCTGCCCTGTGGCTGGCGAGATGCCGGGCTGGGTTGCCGATGCGGTGGAGCCCTTGGCGGGTGTGAAGACCGTGAACGTCGGCATGACGTTTGAGCCGCCATGGGGAATGGAAATGATGTCGGACGAGGCGCGGCTGGAATTGGGCTTCATGTAAGCCCGCCAAAGCGACCCCTTGAGCGGTGTCGTTCAATATCCTATATTGAAGATAGAGACAAAAAGGACGCTCCGATGTTCGGCATTCCCGGAAAAGCTGCTGTCACCCTCACCCCCGCCGCCGCCAAGCAAATCACGCAATTGATGGCGAAACAAAGCTCATCCGGCCTGCGCATCGGCGTGAAAAAGGGTGGCTGCGCGGGAATGGAATATACCATGGATTATGTGTCCGAGGTAAACCCCATGGATGAGACAGTGGAGCAAGATGGCGCGCGGGTGATGATTGCCCCCATGGCGCAAATGTTCCTGATTGGCACCGAGATTGACTATGAAACCTCGCTGCTGGAGGCTGGTTTCAAGTTTCGCAACCCCAACGTGGCCGAAGCTTGCGGCTGTGGCGAGTCGATCAAGTTCAAGGACGCCTGAAGGCGGGCAGATTGCCCCATTTCCAAATCGTCGGATTTCCGATAGCCCTAGGCGGGATTTAAGGGAGTATCTGCAATGCGCAAACTGGCCGCTGGAAATTGGAAAATGAATGGCACTGCCGAGGATTTGGCCGAAGTCAGCGCACTGATTACGGCCCATCCAGCCCCCGGATGCGAGATGCTGCTTTGCCCACCTGCAACGCTGCTGTCACGGATGGCAGACATTGCCGCTGGGTCGGCGCTGATGGTTGGCGGACAGAATTGCCACGCCAAGGCCTCGGGCGCGCATACGGGCGACATCTCGGCGGATATGCTGAAAGAGGCGGGGGCGACCCATGTGATCCTTGGCCATTCCGAGCGGCGCGCCGATCACGCTGAAACCGATATTGCCGTGCGTGCCAAGACCATGGCCGCCCAGGCCGCAGGACTGACGGCGATTGTCTGTGTCGGCGAGACCGAAGCGCAGCGTAATGCGGGCGAAACCCTGCTTGTGATCGGGGCGCAGCTTGCAGGCTCGCTGCCGGTTAAATTGACCGGGGCGGTGGATGGATTGGTCGTCGCCTATGAGCCGGTTTGGGCCATCGGCACCGGGCGCACGCCGACGCTGAAAGAGGTGGGCGAAGTGCATGCCTTCATCCGTGCGGCTTTGGTGGAGCGTTACGGTGAAACGGCGCGCGCGATCCGGTTGCTTTATGGTGGCTCGGTCAAGCCATCGAATGCCGCCGACATCTTTGCGGTGCCGCATGTAAACGGCGCGCTGGTGGGCGGGGCAAGCCTGAAGGCCAGCGATTTTGGCCCGATCGTCGCGGCCTTGGCCAAAGCCTGAGGCGCCCGCCATGTTGCAACGCCTGTCGAAATCACCCACCGATCCCGGTTTCGTGCAAAACCCTTATGCGTTTTATGATCGCGCCCGCGCGGCAGGCCCCTTCTTTCATTGGGAGGAGTATGGCAAGACCTGCGCCACATCTTACGCCGCCGTGAACGCCATTTTGCGCGACCGACGTTTTGGGCGCGAAATTCCGGCCGAAAAACAGCCGCCCATAGCGCCCCATACAGCACCTTTCTACGCGGTTGAGGCGCACTCAATGCTGGAACTGGAGCCGCCGCGCCACACAAGGCTGCGCGGGCTGGTGATGCGGGCGTTTACCTCGCGCCGGATCAATGCCTTAACCCCGGAAATAGCACAGCTTTCGCATGAATTGATCGACGCCTTCCCCGAAGGCGCGTTCAACCTGTCAGAACATTTCGGCCAGCGCCTGCCCGTCACCATCATCGCGCGGCTTTTGGGCGTGCCAGAGGCGATGGGCGATGACCTGTTGCGCTGGTCCAATGCCATGGTGAAAATGTATATAGCCGGGCGCAGCCGCGTGGTTGAGGACGCGGCAGCCCAAGCCAGCGCCGATTTCACTGCCTTTATGCGCAGCTATATCAATGAGCGGCGCGCCC
>CALEMZ010000241.1 GCA_937910975.1 uncultured Pseudorhodobacter sp.
CGCCGCGATCTTCTTTGGCGAACGCCCCGATGGCTTCATGCTTCTCGGGGCCGCACTCATCATCGGCTCCGGCCTCTACACCTTCGCGCGCGAACGCCGCCTGCGCCAGCGCGCCCTTTCAAAAGCCCCATCCCCAAGGTAAAGACACGGGTAAGAGAGAGCACCATTCGCCCAACCACCGGAGGCACCATGACCACTATTATCGACATCCACGCCCGCGAAATCCTCGACAGCCGCGGCAACCCTACTGTTGAAGTCGACGTCTATCTCGAAGGCGGCGTCATGGGTCGCGCCGCCGTGCCCTCGGGTGCCTCCACCGGCGCGCATGAGGCCATGGAAAAGCGCGACGGCGACAAATCCCGTTATGGCGGCAAAGGTGTGCTGGACGCCGTGGCCGCTGTGAACGGCGAAATTGCCGAAGAGCTGGTCGGCTTTGACGCGATGGAGCAGGTCGGCATCGACCGCACCATGATCGAGATGGACGGCACCCCCAACAAATCCCGCCTCGGTGCCAACTCCATCCTCGGCGTCTCGCTCGCCGTGGCCAAAGCTGCGGCCGAGGCCTCCGGCCAACCCTTGTTCCGCTATGTCGGCGGCACCTCCGCGCGCATGCTGCCTGTGCCGATGATGAACATCATCAACGGCGGCGAACATGCCGATAACCCCATCGACATTCAGGAATTCATGATCATGCCGGTAGCTGCGGAAAATATCCGCGAAGCTGTGCGCATGGGCTCCGAAGTCTTTCACACGCTGAAAAAAGAGCTGTCCGACGCCGGCCTCTCCACGGGTATCGGCGATGAGGGCGGCTTTGCCCCCAACCTCAGCTCCACCCGCGATGCGCTTGATTTTATTCTAAAATCCATCGAAAAAGCCGGCTACAAACCCGGCGAAGATATCTACCTCGCCCTCGATTGCGCCGCCACCGAATATTACAAGGGCGGCAAGTACAACATGAAGGGCGAAGGCAAGATCCTGTCCTCCGAAGAAAATGTTGATTACCTCGCAGCCCTTTGCGCCGCCTATCCGATCATCTCCATTGAGGATGGCATGGCCGAAGATGACTGGGACGGCTGGCGCCTGCTGACCGAAAAACTTGGCGATAAAATCCAGATCGTCGGGGATGATCTTTTCGTCACCAACCCGCGCCGCCTGTCGCAAGGCATCGCGCAGGGCTGCGCCAACTCTATGCTGGTCAAGGTCAACCAGATCGGCACGCTCACCGAAACCCTCGCAGCGGTGGAAATGGCACATCGCGCGGGCTACACCAATGTGATGAGCCACCGCTCCGGCGAAACCGAAGATGCCACAATCGCCGACCTTGCCGTGGCCACCAACTGCGGCCAGATCAAGACCGGCTCACTGGCCCGCTCTGACCGGTTGGCAAAGTACAACCAATTGATCCGCATTGAAGAAATGCTGGGCGAAACCGCCGAATTCGCAGGCCTCTCGGTTCTCAGGCGCTAAGCAAAACCAAACACCTTTGGCGGGGCAAAGCACCCCGCCAAAGGCCTTGCTCCGCCAATTCATCTGGTCAAAAACTTCCTCGCCGAAAGCACCCGCCGCAATCAACCCGCGCGCAGCACTGGCAACTATACCTTGGTCAGTTGCACAGTCAGCCCCGGATTTTTGTTCGAACCGTTTGAACTGGCCCCGTCGAAATTTGACTTTTTGGTTGAAGAACATCTTTGAACCAATTGAAATATTGTGAAAATTCGAACAACCTAACACACGGCCAATGTATCCGATACAAGATTTCTATGGCAGTGTCGCCACCGCGCCGATATGCCCGCTGCATGACAACCAATAGCCCCATCTCCGCCCTCAAGAATGAAGACAGCCTCGGCGGCTTTCTTTTTGCGCTCTCGGCCTATCTTCTCTGGGGTTTTCTGCCGCTTTACATGAAGGCGCTGGCCCATGTGCCGCCGTCTGAGGTGATCGCCTATCGCGTGCTCTGGTCACTGCCGATCGCGATGGCGGTTTTGCTGGTCCAGGGGCGCACCGCTGATCTGCGCCGGGCACTACGCACCCCGCGTATGCTGGTCATGAGTGCGGTCGCGGCGCTGCTGATCTCGGTCAACTGGGGATTTTACGTCTGGGCCATTGGTTCTGGCCATGCGCTCGATGCTGCGCTTGGTTATTACATTAACCCTTTGTTCAGCGTTTTTCTGGGCGCGGTTTTGCTTAAGGAACGGATGCTGGGGCTACAAAAAGCTGCCGTCGTTCTGGCTGCCCTCGCCGTTCTGGTGCTGACCGTTGATGCGGGCCGTCTGCCCGTTGTGGCCCTTGTGCTGACCCTAAGCTGGGGCTTCTACGCCTATCTCAAAAAGAAACTTCCCATCGGCCCAAACCAAGGATTCGCGCTAGAGGTGCTGATCCTTTCACCCTTCGCGCTGGTCTATGTCATCTACCTGCAAACCAATGGCGCCAGCCATTTTCTGCAAGGGAACCCCGTGGATAGCTGGCTCTTGTTCGGCTGCGGCATCGTCACGGCGGTGCCCTTGATGCTTTACGCCAATGGCGCGAAGCTTTTGCGGCTCTCTACCATCGGAATCATGCAATATATCGCGCCAACGATGATCTTCCTTACCGCTGTTTTCGTCTTTGCAGAGCCCTTCGGCACCGCCCGAATGATCGCCTTCCCGATGATCTGGGGCGCCCTCGTGCTCTATTCCGTTGCGATGTTTTCCAACCACCGCAAGAAGGTCAAGGACGACTGATCTGCCCGCCGCCAATGGCCGCGCGCACCCCCGTCGTGCCGGAGCAAGAGGTGGGCAGCCCCATCGCCACCCGCACCGCCAAATAGGCAAAGGCCTGCGCCTCCAGCATGTCGCCATCCAGCCCCACCGCCTCCACCGGCACCACATCGCAGCGCATCAGATCAGCCAGCATCGCCATCATCACCTTGTTATGCCGCCCGCCGCCCGTCACCAACAAGCGTTGCACCGGGGCGGGGAAATGCTCGGCCCCTTTGGCCACCGCCGCCGCCGCCGCCGCTGTGAGGGTGGCCGCGGCATCGGCATCCGAAAGCCCCTCCACCGCAGCAAGCAAACTGGTAAAATCATTGCGATCCAATGACTTAGGCGGCATCTTGAAGAAATATGGATGCGCCAGAAACCGCGTCACCACCTCAGCATCCGGCGTGCCCATGGCAGCCAATGCCCCGCCTTCATCGCGCGCAAGTCCCAGCCGTGCGGCCAGCAGATCATCAATCGGCGCATTCGCTGGCCCGGTGTCAAAGGCCAGACAAGCCCCCGGCGCATCGGGCGTGTGATGGCGCGGGTCCACCCATGTCAGGTTGCCCACACCGCCAAGGTTCAAAAACGCCAGCGGCGCCTCGGCCCCGATCCACTTGGCGCAGGCGAAATGGAAGAAGGGCGCAAGCGGCGCGCCCTGCCCGCCCATCTCTACATCCGCCGAGCGGAAATCCCAGACCACCGGCAGCCCCAAGACCTGCGCCAGCACAACACCCGAGCCGGCCTGATGCGTTCCCCGCCCGCCCGGATCATGCGCCAGCGTCTGGCCATGAAACCCCACGATCTCAGCGCCTTCAAACATGCCGAGCACCTGCGCATGGGTGGCTTCCACGACCTCGGCCACCGCCTCCACGCCCGCATCACCGGGCCAAAGCCCAAGGCCCGCGCGGATAGCCTCACGCTGCGCCTCGCGGTACTCAAGATAGGCCGTATGCCCAAACTCCAAAATCCGGTGCCCATCCGTCAGCACCATCGCCGCGTCCACTCCATCCAGAGAAGTGCCTGACATCGCACCCAACGCCCACACCGATCCTGCCTTCAGCATCAAAGCCCCCTTTGACGGCACCCCGCCGCCCCGCTATACGCGCAGCATATAGATAATAATGCACGAGTGCCCCATGACCTACCATGCAAAATCGGATTTCATGCGCGTGATGATGGAGCGCGGCTTTTTAGCCGATTGCACCGATTATCAGGCGCTGGACGAAGCTTTGCTCAAAGGCACCTTGCCGGGCTATATCGGCTTTGACGCCACAGCGAAAAGCCTGCACGTTGGCTCGCTGATCCAGATTATGATGCTGCGCTGGCTACAAAAATGCGGCGGTAAGCCGATTGTCTTGATGGGTGGCGGCACCACGAAAGTGGGGGATCCGTCGTTTCGCGCCGATGAGCGCCCGTTGCTCTCGCCCGCCCAGATCGATGACAATATCGCGGGCATCCGCCGTGTGTTCACCAGCTATGTGCGTTTTGGCGAGGGTGCGACCGATGCGCTGATGCTCAACAATGCTGAATGGCTTGATGAGCTGAACTACCTCGACTTCCTGCGCGATATCGGGCGGCATTTTTCCATCAACCGGATGTTGTCGTTCGAATCCGTAAAATCCCGGCTGGACCGCGAGCAGTCGCTGTCTTTCCTCGAATTCAACTACATGATCTTGCAAGCCTATGACTTTCTGGAGCTGAACCGCCGCTATGGCTGCCTGTTGCAGATGGGCGGTTCGGACCAATGGGGTAATATCATCAACGGTATCGACCTCACGCGCCGTGTGCTCGATACCCAAATTTTTGGCCTCACCTCGCCTTTGCTCACCACCTCGGACGGCAAGAAAATGGGCAAAAGCCAGTCGGGCGCGATCTGGCTTAACCCCGACATGCTTTCGCCTTATGAGTTCTGGCAATTCTGGCGCAATACCACCGACGCCGATGTAGGCCGCTTCCTGAAGCTCTACACCGAATTGCCGGTGGAGGAATGTGACCGTCTCGGCGCGCTGGAAGGCTCTGAGATCAATGCCGCCAAGGTAATCCTCGCCAATGAGGTCACAACGCTCTGCCACGGGGCTGAAGCCGCAGCCGCAGCCGAAGCCACCGCCCGCGAGGTGTTTGAAAAGGGCGGCACGGGCGATGATCTGCCCACCTTCACCGTCACCACCAACGAACTGGCCGAAGGCGTCTCCATCTCCGCGCTTTTTGTGCGCGCGGGCCTGTCGAAATCCGGCAAAGACGCCAAACGGCTCATTGCCGAGGGCGGCGCACGCCTGAACGACGAGGCTGTGACAGAGGCCGGCCAGATGATCACAGTGGCAGACCTTGCTCAGCCGATCAAACTTACCGCAGGGCGCAAACGTCACGCGCTAATCGTGCTGGGCTAGGGAGTTCGAGACGCCAGAAGGGTAGTGTCGGTCAAATGCGTATGCACCGCTGCATACCCAAGCCCGCCGGGCTTCAGGACGTGATTACCTGTCGGCCGTCCTCTCGCCATTCGGGCAGGCCGCCTTCAAGCCGT
Source organism: uncultured Pseudorhodobacter sp. (assembly GCA_937910975.1). Taxonomy (GTDB): domain Bacteria; phylum Pseudomonadota; class Alphaproteobacteria; order Rhodobacterales; family Rhodobacteraceae; genus Pseudorhodobacter. Next base: position 5,260 of record CALEMZ010000241.1, read on the forward strand.
CGCGCGTTGAAGCCCTGCTTTCGCAGGGCGATAACCGCCTGATGAGCGTAGATGCAGTAAGGACCGCGGCAGTAGGCGACAATCTCGGCGCCGGGGTCAAGCGTGGGAGCTATACGCTCCATCTCGGACAGCGAGACATTCCGCGCGCCGGGTATGTGACCCATCGCAAATTCATCCGCAGGCCGGACATCAAGGATCGTGACCGATCCTTCGGCCAATCGCGTGGCCAGATCGTTGCGACTGAGGGGTTCGAGAGCCTCCACGCCATCTGACATGCCACGCAAAATGCGCTCCACCTGCGCGAGGTTCTGTTCGGCAACGATCCTTAGCAGATCCAACAGCACAAGCGTCTTCGGATCACTAAGCCGGTAGATCACCGACTTTCCGTCGCGGCGACTGGTCACCAGCCCCGCGCGACGCAACTGCTGAAGATGTTGCGACGTATTGGCAATCGCGAGGCCTGTCTTCTCCGCCAGTACTTCCACGCCGCGCTCCCCTTGCGCGATCTGCTCCAGCAACATCAGCCGGGCCGGTGCCGATAGGGCGCGGGCTACAATCGCATATTCCTCCAGAAGCGCAATTTTGGGACTGATTGACATGGGGCGGCTCCAGACATTACATCATTCAAGTGATATATTGAATGTATAGCGATTCCCAAGCACCCTGCAAGTCCGGGGGTAGAGTGAGATCAGATGACCGAAACAATCCTTGCACATGAACCGATGCTGCGTCTTGGCGTATTTCTGGGCGTTCTGGTAGCAATGGCGGTATGGGAACTCGCCGCGCCGCGCAGACGGCAGAATATCCCGCGCGTCATCCGCTGGACGAACAATCTGGCGCTTGTGGTAGTGGATACCCTAGTCTTGCGGCTGAGCTTTCCGATCCTCGCGGTCGGGCTTGCGCTGATCGCCGAAGAGCATGGCTGGGGACTGTTCAACGCGCTGGACGTGCCGCTGTGGCTGGCGGTCCTAGTGTCGATCCTGTTGCTTGATCTGACGATTTACCTCCAGCATGTGATCTTCCACGCAGTGCCCGCGCTATGGCGGTTGCACCGGATGCACCATGCCGATCTGGAGATTGACGTCACCACGGGCCTGCGGTTTCATCCGGTCGAAATTCTGCTGTCGATGGTGATCAAGCTGGCGGCGGTGGCGGCCCTCGGGGCACCTGCCGTAGCGGTTCTGATTTTCGAGGTTCTTCTTAACGCCACCGCGATGTTCAACCACGCCAACATCCGCCTGCCTGCGGGTGTGGACCGTGCGCTGCGGCTCTTCGTGGTAACGCCCGACATGCACCGGGTTCATCATTCGGTAATCCCGGCAGAAACCAACAGCAATTTCGGCTTCAACCTGCCATGGTGGGATCGATTGTTGGGCACCTACCGGGCGCAGCCGAAGGGTGGGCACGAGGGAATGACCATCGGCATCGAGCAATTCCGCACGCCCCGTGACCTGTGGCTTGACCGGATGCTGGTCCAACCCCTGCGTGGCACGGCCAGCGGCGGGGCGCTCCATAGCGAACGGGACATCAAGAAATGACCGCACATCCCCTCGGAATCCGCGAGAACCTGACCCAGTTCACGCATCATCTGATTCAGGTGCTGCTGGTGGGCTTTGCGATCGGCATGACGCGCACGGTGATCCCTGCGCTGGCCGAAACCGAGTTTGGCGTCGCGCGCGGCTCGTTTCTGGCTTTGACGGCCTTTGTGATGGCCTTCGGCGTGGTCAAGGCAGTGATGAATTTCGTCGCCGGCCGTCTGTCGGAGCGGATCGGGCGCAAACGGGTGCTATTCTGGGGCTGGGTAATCGCGCTGCCGATCCCCATCATGATCTGGGCTGCTCCCGACTGGAGCTGGATCATCGCGGCGACGGTTCTTCTGGGCGTCAATCAGGGGCTCTGCTGGTCGATGACGCAGACTGCAAAGCTCGACATTACCCGCGCCGACCAGCGTGGGCTGACCATGGGGCTCAATGAGTTCTCTGGCTATGTCGGTGTGGCGCTGGCGGGGGTGGTGACGGCCTATGCCGCCGAAGCCTTGGGCGCGCGACTCGGCCTACTGATCTTCGGCATGACGGTGGTCGTCGTTGCGCTGATCCTGACTGTGGTCTGGGTCAAGGACACGCTGCCATGGGCAAAGGCCGAGACCGCCGCACACAAAATTCAGCCCCCTAAATACCTGCCCCGCTATCCTAAGGGCGCATCTGAACATCCCAGCACGGCAGAGGTCTTTGCCCTGATGAGTTGGCGCGACAAACGGCTTGCGACATTGTCGCAGGCGGGGTTAGTCGAGAAGTTTGTTGACGCGTTGGTCTGGGTAATCTTTCCCGTCTTTCTGGTGACCAAAGGCGCCAGCCTAACCGAGATGGGCTGGATCGTCGGCACCTACGGTTTCGTCTGGGGAGGATTGCAGCTATTCACCGGGCGACTGTCGGACCATGTGGGGCGGTTCTGGCCCAACGTGCTTGGCATGTGGATAAGCGGTGCGGGCGTGGCTATGATCGTGCTGGGCAGCGGAGCGACCTGGTGGTCATTTTCAGCAGGAGTTGCAGGCTTTGGCATGGCGCTCCTCTACCCAAACCTCGGGGCCAGCGTCGCCGATATTACGCCGCCCGCATGGCGCGGCTCTGCCATCGGCATCTACCGCTTCTGGCGCGACCTGGGCTACGGGATTGGCGCACTTGGGCTAGGGCTAACCGCGCATCTGACCGGAGCACTGGAGGCCGCCTTCTGGTTTGTCGCGCTGTCGATGTTCGCCTCGGGCGCGCTCCTATTCTTCTGGGGCGAGGAAACCCACCCGCGCCTCAACCCTGCACCAAAACCGGAGAAACCCTTTGCATAATATAACCATCACCCGCCTCGGATGGGGCGCTGCCCTGCTTGGCGCAACCTCGATCCTGATCGTTGCTGCGTCGATCTGGGGCTTCCGCGCAGACGGCTGGCCCTGGCCGCGCGCCTATCAGGTAGCTACACTGGGCGCCTGGGCGGGGCTTGGAGGCACGGGCCTGGCCTTGGCCGGGCTTGGCCTGTGGCTGCTGCGCCGACAGAAGGGCGGTGCCGCTGCCGCCTTGTTGGGGCTGGCCCTTTCTCTTCCCGTGGCGGGGCTGGCTGTTGCCTTTGACCTTGCGGCGCGCACGACGCCAGCGATCAACGACATCTCGACCGATACCGAAGATGCGTTAGTGTTCTGGTTTACCGTGACCCCAACGGATTTCCCATCGGCCAATTCTGACCCGCAGCACGCGGCATATCCTGACGTACGCCCGTTGGAACTGACCCTGCCCTTCGACGAGGCCTTCGGCCTTGTGCTCGCGCTGGTCGAAGCGCGTGACTGGCAGGTGCTCTCAGCCGATCCGGCAGAGGCCCAGATCGAGGCAATCGCCACGAGCCGCCTCTTCGGTTTCGAAGATGAGGTGGCAATCCGGATGACCAAGTCTGATACCGGCACCCGGATCGATATGCGCTCTCGTTCGCGCCTTGGGCAGATCGATCGTGGCGCGAATGCTGCCCGTATCATAGCCTTCCTAAGTGATCTCGAAGCGCGCACGCGCAACTGACGTCCTGTCAGCGCCCCTCACCCGACAGATGATGCAGAGCGCCAAAAGCGATTGCGGTGATCGCCAGAGGCACGACGATTTTGATCGCCGGATGGGCAAGGATACGTTCGATGCGGGGCTCTTGGCCGGCGCGGTCAGGAGCCTTGCTCATTGCGCCCCTCAAGCTGTTCGATCTGTATCTGTTGCAGCTCTGTCAGCTT
>CALEMZ010000242.1 GCA_937910975.1 uncultured Pseudorhodobacter sp.
GGGCGAACAGCTTTACCGTTTTGATATTGGTGATCGTATCCACCACCTGCCCCGTCACCATGGCACGAGCCGAAGCGCGCGCAGCCGAGTTCACCCGCACGCGCGGCATAAAATACCGGATCGTGAAAACGTAAGCGCCCAGCCAGACCGCAAGAGCAAGTGCCACCCGGTAATCCACCGCCACCAAAAACACGATCGAGCCGATCACCGAGGCCAAGGCAAAGGCAACCGTATTGATCACCTCGGTCGCCACATCCGTCACCGCACGCGCGGCTTGCATCTGTTTTTGCGCAATGCGCCCGGCAAAATCATTATCAAAAAACGTTACCGCCTGCCCCAGCGTCCAGCGATGCAAACGGCTCAGCACCAGCGGCAGCACATTCGGCCCCACAATGATGGAGTTTGACGCCGCCGAGGCCGCAAAGGCCAAGGGCCGCAAGAGCAGATAGAAGCCTGCAAACGCGACAAGCAACCAGAAGTGCTGTGTAAAGAACACCTCCGCACCCGAAGCAAGCGCGGCATCAATCACCCAACCAAGGAAAAGTGCCGAGACCACCTCCATCGCGCCCGCAATCGCCGAAAGCGCCCCTGCAAGCCAAAGCATGGGCCAGCTTCCCTCTAGGCACCAACGAAAGAACGCGCCAAGCTTTTGCGGCGGTGGCCCGTCGGCTGGCCGAAACGCCTCTATCAAGCCGCCGATACGCTGTACAAAGCTCATTCCGCTTCCTCTATCGTTCCCAAAAATCCACCAGATTGCCGCGCCCAGAATTGGGCATATAGCCCCTTGCTGGCCAAAAGCGCGGCATGGCTACCAATTTCAGCAATCGCGCCATCCTCCAACACCACAATACGATCCATGGCGGCAATGGTGGAAAGGCGGTGCGCGATGGCTATCACCGTTTTTCCCTGCATCACGCCATAAAGCGATTCCTGAATGGCGGCCTCAACCTCGCTATCCAATGCGCTCGTCGCCTCATCCAGGATCAGGATCGGCGCGTTTTTCAGGATAACACGGGCGAGGCCAACGCGCTGCCGCTGCCCACCCGAAAGCTTCACGCCACGCTCTCCCACATGGGCGTCATAGCCGCGCCGGCCCTCCGGGTCTTCCAGATCAAGAATGAACTCATGCGCTTCTGCTTGCTGTGCCGCCTCAACCACCTCCGCCTCTGTCGCATCGGGGCGGCCATAAAGGATGTTATCGCGCACCGACCGATGAAGCAGGCTGCTGTCTTGCTGCACCATGCCAATCTGGCGTCGCAGGCTGGCTTGGGTAACGTCTGAAATGTCTTGCCCATCCACCAAGATGCGCCCGGCTTCGGTGTCGTAGAACCGCAACATCAGCTTGACCAGTGTCGATTTCCCGGCGCCCGAACGACCAACAAGCCCCACCTTTTCACCCGGCTCAAGCGTCAGTGTGACACCCTGCAAGCCACCGCTTCCGCGGCCATAATGATGGGAAACGCCCTGAATTTCAATGCGGGCCTTGGTCAGGCGCAGCGGTTTTACACCCGGCTTATCCACCAAACCAATAGGCTGGGCAATCGTCTCCATCCCCTCGGCGACCACGCCCAACGCCTGCACAAGGCTGGTTGTGGCCCACATTACCCAATAGGTCATGTTGTTCAGCCGCAGCACCAGTGCCGTTGTCGCCGCCACAACGCCAACACTCGCCTGCCCATGATACCAAAGGAAAAGCGCATAGCCCGTCACAGCGACAATCAGCGCCCCATTCAAAACCGTCAGCGCCACATCCATCGTGGTGATTATCCGCATTTCTTTCGCAAACGTGCGGCGCGCGGTTTCAATCGCCTCTTTGGCATAGATCAGCTCACCATCATGATGCGCAAACATCTTAACGGAATGGATGTTGGTATAGGCATCCACCACCCGCCCCGTCACCGCTGACCGCGCATCCGAACTCGCCTTTGCCGCAGGCCCGGCGCGCCGCAACGTCCAGCGCACCAGTACGGCGTAAAGCACAAACCACACCAGCAAAGGAATGGTCAAACGCGGGTCCGCATGGGCCAGAACAAAGACCGAGCCGACAAGGGTGACAGAGGCAAAAGCAACCGCGTCAAAGGTTTGAAACACCGCATCACCCGCAGCGGGCGGCGTTTGCATGATACGGTTGGCAATGCGCCCCGCGAAATCCGACTCAAACCACCCAACGGGCTGGCGCAACACGTGGCTATGCGCGCGCCACCGGATCAGCGTACCGAAATTTGGCAATATTGCATTATGCAGCAGCGCTGTATTCAACCCCGACAAAAGCGGCCGGACCAGCAAGACCGCCAAGCCGACCATCACAACCTCTGCCCCATGCGCCGCCCAAACCTGCGCCGGCACACCGTTTGCCAAAAAGTCCACCAACCGGCCCACATACCAGATCAGCATCACGTCCACCGAGGCCACGACGATCGATATCAACGCCGTCACCGCAAAAACCTTGTGAAACGGCCGGATATATTCCTTCAGAAAGGGCCACAGCCTGCGGGGCGGCGTGTCTGTCTGGGGATAGGGGGCATACGGGTCTATCAGCCCCTCAAGATAACGAAACACGGGGCGAACCACCTTATCTGAAATGCTCTTCCCCGATATAGCCTGCCGTGGCCGAAAGGGAAACACTCAGCCCAAAAGCGCAGCTTTGGTCAGCGCAAGGCCCGAATCTATCCAGCGCTGTTCCAGCTCCCGCAGCCTGTCGCCCAGCGCCTTGCCTTGCAAGCCAGGCATAAGGTCCGCCGCCAAAACCGGGAAGGTCGCGCCCACCCCATGCAGCACGTCTGCTTTCCACTCCGGGGGCGGCAGCGTCTCCAGCATTGCCGAACGGCACAGAATGACCGATTCCGCCACCTCCGCGCCAAAGCGGTAGCCAAGCTCTGTGGCGGAGCGCAGCCTGCCGATTTCTTCGCGGATCAACGTCACCTGCGCCAAGTCACTGCGCGACAGGCGCAAGGTTTCCACAGCGCCCCCAAGCACGGCCAGCCGCGCCAACCAATGCGCGGCCCCAAGATGCACCAAAATCGGCAAAGCCCGCGCATCAGCCCCCGGCAGCGTTGCCGCCAAAACGCCCGATTGCGCCATGCTTGCCACGGCAACCGAAGGATCCGGCGCCGACAGCAGCTTGCGCATCTCTGCCCCAATGCGCTCCCGCGAAAGTGTCTCTATTTGTGCGGAATTCGCGGCACAGGCCGCCAAACCCTCTGCATCCAGCCCCAGCGCCGGGTCGCCATACCACGCAAAGAAACGAAAGAAGCGAAGGATCCGCAGATAATCCTCGGTGATCCGCTGCCCTGCATCGCCCACAAACCGAACGCGCCGCGCCTTCAAATCAGGCAGGCCACCCAGCGGGTCCAAAACCGTGCCGTCCGCCTGCGCATAAAGCGCGTTCATCGTGAAGTCGCGCCGCGCGGCATCCTCAACAACAGAGGTGGAAAAAAGGACCTTCGCGCGGCGGCCATCCGTCTCAATATCGCGGCGAAATGTAGTCACCTCATGCGGTCGCCCATGCGCGATAACCGTGACGGTGCCATGTTCAATGCCTGTAGGGACGACCCCAAAACCTGCACTTTCCGCCAGAATAGTGACTGTTTCGGGCAGCGCATCCGTGGCGATGTCAATATCATTGACCGCTACGCCTATCAGCGCATTGCGCACGCAGCCACCCACCAGCAGTGCTTGCTTGCCGCCCGCCTCCAGTGCCTGACAAAGCGCCTGCGTGCCTTGATGCGCCAGCCATGCGCCATTGATTTTCATGCCGACACCCTTTCCGCCAATCCGCGCAAAATGCGGGCCGTTGCCCCCCAGATGTAATAGGGGCCGTAAGGCACGGTGTAGTAGCGCCGCCAATCTCCGCGCCATAAGCGCGCTTCAACCCGGAAATTGGCCGGATTTATAACGAACTCCAGCGGAACGCTAAAAACCTCATCCACCTCACCCTGCTCTGGCACCGGGTCAAAAACACCCTCAACAAAAGCAAGAACTGGTGTCACCAAAAACCCCGTCACCGTCTCATGACTTGGCAGCGCGCCTAGCACCTGCACCTGCGAAGGCATCAGACCTATCTCTTCCTGCGCCTCACGCATGGCCGCAGCGCTGGGGTTGGCGTCATGGGCCTCCACCTTGCCACCCGGAAAGGCGATCTGGCCGGGGTGGTGTATCAGGTGTGAGGATCGCTTGGTCAAGATCAGCCTTGGTCCGGCACCCCAATCCTGTACCGCGACCAAAACAGCCGCTGCGCGCAACTTGCGCCCCTCAGGCAACACCGTGCCGGGGTTAAGATCAAAGTCCGACGATGCGCCAGAGGTTTGATCCAGCGCCCGGCGCAGTACATCAGGCACCATCTGGCTCCGCCCCTACTCCAAGAGTCTTTGGATCGAGTACGTAATGCGCGCCGCAAAACTGGCAATCCGCTGTCAGCGTACCCTCGTCCGTCGTCATTTCGGCAATATCTTCGGCAGAATAGATCGAGAGGGATTGGCGCACGCGCTCTTCGGAACAGCTACAGCCAAAGCGCACAGGTTGCGGATCAAACACCCGCGGCCCTTCTTCATGAAACAAGCGAATCAACAGATCCGTTGGGCCAACATGAGGTCCGATCAGCTCCAGATCATCCACCGTATCCAGCAAAAAGTTGACGCGGCTCCAGTTTTCGCCCTCATCGCCTTCCAGCAAATCTTCATGCGCCAGCAACCCGCCAGCACCAGAACCACCCTCACCCATCACCGAAGGTGAGGCTTTAGGCATCATCTGCAACATCACGCCGCCTGCCCGCCACGCAGCGGATTCGCCCGGCAATACACTTTTACCGAAGCTAAGCGCAAAGCGGGTCGGCAACTGCTCCGATTGGGCAAAATACGTCTCTGCACAGTCAGAAAGCGAGGCGCCAGCGATGGGCGTGATGCCTTGATAAGGCACCATGCCTTCGCCCTGATCGATCAAAATGGCAAAATACCCCTCGCCGATCAGACTAAACGGGTCTACCCCGTCCAAATCCGCCTCCCGGTCATAGCCCGCATAGGCGCGCAACTTTGCGGGCTGGCCGTCATCTGTCGGGCCAAAATAATCCGTGGCGATCAAGCTCACCGGCCCGTTGCCGCGAATTTGCAGTGACAGCTTCCAGCGCAGCTTGATCATTTGGCCGATCAACGCGGTCAGCAACGTGGCCTCTGCCACCAATGCCTCCACCTGCGGCGGATAATCATGTTGCTTCAGAACAGACTCCAAAGCACCATCAAGCCGCGCGACGCGGCCGCGGACGTCAGAAAGGTCAAGCTGAAATGGCAGGACGGTATCGTCCCAGGCAATTTTCGTTCCGATGGTCATGGGGTTCCCTTGGCAAGCCAGTCTTGGCATACCGCGAACATATAGGCACGGCAACCAAAGGACCAAGGGCATTTCCATGATCAAATGCTATGGCACGCCCCCAAAATCGGGCCAACGCTACACCAGACGCCCCGGCGTCTATGCAATCTTGTTGCGAGATGGGGAGATTCTGGCCACCCATCAAGCAGAACCCGCGTCCGAGATCCAGCTTCCGGGCGGCGGCATCGACAAAGGTGAGCACCCAATCGCGGCGCTTCATCGCGAGGTTTATGAGGAAACCGGTTGGCACATGGCCTTGAGTTTTCGCTTCGGCACCTTCCGCCGATTCACCTTCATGCCCGAGTACGATATTTGGGCCGAAAAACTGTGCACGATTTACGTTGGCCGCCCCACCGTGCAGATTTCGGCACCGACAGAGCCGGGGCACATGCCGCTCTGGCTACCCCTTCGTTCTGCAGCGTCGGTCTTGGGTAACCCCGGCGACCAGGCAATGATGGAAAGTTTTGCGCGCCAGATCACTTAAGGCGCTATTCCTTCATCAAGAACAAGGCGCCCGACACGTCATCAGGAAAATCCTCGCCGCCAAAATAGGCGGCGAGATCCCAAATCAACGCCTCGATCAACGCAGTGTTTGGCATGCTATGGTTAGCCCGAAGAATACGGGTCAGCCCCTCTTCACCCAATTCTTCACCTTCAGGGGAAGGGCATTCCGTCACCCCATCAGAGACAAGGAATATCCGGTCGCCCGGAGCCAAGGTCGCCTCAATCCGTTCATATTCCGCGTTATGGATAAGGCCGATGGGCATCCCGCCATCCCCAATATACTCAACTTCGCCGCTCGCGCGGATAATGGCGGGATGAGGGTGGCCCGCCTGCACCAACAACACCTTACCTGTGTACAAATCTATATCGGCATAGGCGAGGGTGAAATACTGCTCCACCTGAATGTCTTCGAACATCATACGGTTCAACCGGGTGGCTACCACCTCAGGCGGATGGGCGTCGCGCTGGCCAAAAGCATCAAACGTCAGCGCCACATTCTGGTCCGGGGAGGACCCCGATAGAAGCCCTGAAAGCCGCGCCGTCATCATCGCCGAAGCCACGCCGTGGCCAGAAACATCAACGGAATATACCCCAACGCGCCGCTCGTTGATCATAAAATATCCTACAAGATCGCCGCCGACATGGCCCGAGGGGCGCAGCAGCACTGCTACCTCTCCCGGACCGAAATCGCGAAACCGCTCTCTCACCAGGGTCTGTTGCAGCTTTCGGGCTTCAATCAGGTCGCGATCCAGCGAATCATAAATTTTCTGCAGTTCATCCAAGGTAATGCCGATCAGACGGTTCTTTTCCACCATTTCCGCCTGCATGCCCAGAATCCGTTCTCCTGCACGCAAGCGGGCGCGCAGTTCGTCGGAATTGACAGGTTTGGCAAGAAAA
>CALEMZ010000243.1 GCA_937910975.1 uncultured Pseudorhodobacter sp.
TGCAGGTTCAAGACGCAGCCATCCTCGACCGCTTGGCACGCGGACTGAGCAAAGATGAAGCGGCATCGATCCGTCCGCAGACGCCGTTGGCTTTCGAGGCGCAGGGCCGCACGATTGCGGCCTATTCCACCTTCGCGGGCGGTGGCGGCTTTGGCGGCGACGGTTACATGTTGGTGTCGGATCAGACCTTTCTGTCGCTATTTCCGGCCCGCAGTTCTACGGCACCCGACCATATCTTGTTGACCTTAGGCCGCGGCGCGGATGTGGGCACTGTCGTCGCCCGGTTGCGCAGACTGATCTCTGATCCGTCCCTGCGCATCCGAAGCTACGCCGACGCCGCGCAAGACGATCTGAAATATCAGCAAACAAAGCGGCCAACCGGCATCATCTTTGGATTTGGCGTTCTGATCGGCGTGCTGGTCGGGTTGGTGATTGTCTATCAGGTCCTATCGACAGACGTCGCTGACCACTTGCGCGAATATGCCACGTTCAAGGCAATGGGCTATGGGCCACGCTTCTTTCTGAGCGTCGTATTTGAAGAGGCGCTTATTCTGGGCATCATGGGGTTCATCCCAGGTCTGATTGTTGGCACTGCCATCCTAACTTTGATGGGTAAGATCACGACACTGCCTTTGGCCATGTCCTTTTCGATGGCTGGCAGCGTGTTTATCGGTACTGTGGTCTTTTCGGCGATATCGGGGGCGATTGCCACCCGCCGCCTTGCCGCTGCCGACCCCGCCGATCTGTTTTGAGGCTGTGATGGAAAACGAAAACATCCTTGACGCCAAGGGCCTGAACCACTGGTTCGGCACGGGTGAGGTCAAGAAACAGGCGTTGTTTGACGTTAACCTTACCCTGAAACGTGGCAGCTTTACCGTGCTGATGGGACCATCCGGTTCCGGCAAGACCACCGTGCTGACCCTGATCGGGTGTCTGCGCGGCGTTCAGGACGGATCGGTGCGCTTGTTGGATCGCGAACTGAACAGCGCTTCAGAGGCTGATCTTGTGGTGCTGCGGCGGCGTCTGGGCTTTATCTTTCAGGCGCACAACCTGCACGAAAGCCTGACCGCAACGCAGAACGTTATCATGGGCCTTCAAGTCCATCGTGGCGTGTCGGACGCCGACGCGCAGCGCGCGGCCACCCATGCGCTGGGTCTGGTTGGTCTGTCGGACCGGGTCGGTTATCTGCCGGGCAATTTGTCGGGCGGGCAAAAGCAGCGCGTAGCAGTCGCGCGGGCCTTGGTGGGCAACCCGGCGCTTCTGCTGGCAGACGAACCAACCGCGGCGCTGGACAAGGAAAGTGCGGGTGAAGTGGTGGACTTACTGAAAAGGATGGGGGCAGCACGCGGCATGACCACACTTCTTGTCACACATGACAACCGCATCCTCGACCGCGCCGATCGTATCCTGACGTTGGAAGATGGGCGTATCGTGAAGGTTGAAGACCGGAGCTAACGCTTGGCCGCAGCAGCAAAGCGATGCCAACACACGTGGCATTCATGAAGATAGGCCGCTCGATTAGATGGCCTCAAACATAAAATCAAAACGGCGCGTTGTCTGAACAAATCAAGCCAGGATCATCGACCATCGCCACCGGTAATACTAGCGGCATGCTCAACACCGCAGTTGGCGCCATGGCAAAGTCGAAACTGACCACCACCAGTTTTGGCGACAGGATGCGACGCTGGTGGTACAAAGTACGATGACCGCCAACGCCGCCGCCGAAGAGCGGGATGCTGGCGTGTCACTTAGGCTGATGCTGGCGCGGCACAATTGCAGGTGCACAGGCATTCAGTGGTCCAACTGCGCCGGTAGACGTAGTTTTTCCAAGTATCCGGGACTGTGGCAACGGACCGGAATTCGGCGCTATCGAGTTCTGTTTGCCTCCGGTTTGGAATCTGGTAATAGAGCGCATGGCTAGGAGCGTTCAATTTGCATTTGCAAAGACCACAATGGTCTTGCTGGTGGCAGTAAGCCTCCTGCTCAGTGGTTTTGCGCATCGACCTGTTCCCACCACCGCCCAGATTGAGCAGGCGGTATCCTTGGCGGGCTTGGGTCTGAGCCTTGCCGATCTTTGCACTGAACCAGGTGATGCAGACGGTGGAATGAGCATGGGCGATTGCCCGGCTTGCCATTTGACCGCATCAGTCCTGCTGCCTGAGTCGGTCGCAAGTCTGATCGACATCGAATTGCGCGCATCCGCCGCCCTGATTGTGCCCGCCGAAGCGCATGTCGTTGGCCGCACTACCAACCCGGCAACACCGGTCCGTGCACCCCCTCTGGCTTGATCGCCAAACGTCTTGTCGATCAATTCAACCTGCCATGCGCTTTCGCGCCGGCAAAACCTGAGGGTAAACCCATGAAATACATCGCTTTTGCTGCGGCTATGGCCGCCAGCCCCGCCTTGGCCGATCAGGCTGTGTCCATCAACTTTGCCGGCGAGATCGCAGGCAAACCATTCTCCTGCGCCGAGACGTTTGAGGGCATCGGGGCCAAGGCCACCGCCGTCAGGGGCATCGATTACCGCGTCTTTGTGTCTGGTGCGGCGCTAATCCGCGCCGACGGCACCGCCCAGCCGATTGCCTTGGAGCAGGACGGCAAATGGCAGTTGGACGATCTGGCGCTGCTGGATTTTGAGGATGGGTCGGGCGGCTGTTCGACCGGGACGGCTGAAACCAACACCGCCCTGCGCGGCACGGTGCCCGAGGGCGAGTATGTCGGGCTGGCGTTCAATCTGGCGGTGCCGTTTGACAAGAACCACGGTGACCCGACTCTTGCCGCAGCTCCCCTGAACACCACGGCGATGTTCTGGAACTGGCAGGGCGGCTACCGCTTTGTGCGCATCGACATGGTGCCGGTGGACAAGGCTGCGGATGGGCCGAAGGGCTGGTTCCTGCATCTGGGTTCGACCATGTGCCCGGCGGCCTCCAAAACAGAGGCGCCGACAGCAGAGTGCAAGAACCCCAACCATCTGCCGGTCAGCTTTGCCGCCTTTGATCCCGCGACCAATGCGGTGGTCATCGACCCCGCCGCCGTGGTGGCCGAGGCCGACATGACGGTGAACGCGGCAGAAACCTCGCCGGGCTGTATGTCATTCCCCGGTGATGCCGATTGCACCACGGTCATGTCCAAGCTGGGGGTGCCCTACGGTGACATCCCGGCAGGGGCGCAGCAGCTGGTATCAAAGCGCTGAGCCATGCGCCGCCTTGCCCTATGGGCGGGGCGCATCGGTGTGGCGGGGCTTGTCCTCGCCACACCGATGACGCTTGCCGCCGAGCCCTATAGCTGGCCAATCCCGGCCTGGATGCCCGCACCGCCCGTGCCGGATGACAACCGGATGTCGACGGGCAAGGTCGAACTTGGCCGACATCTGTTCTACGATGCCCGCCTGTCGGCAGATGGCACGGTGGCCTGTGTGTCCTGCCATGTGCAGGAGCGCGCCTTTACCGATGGGCGCGAGGTTCCCGTTGGCATCAACGGCACGCTGGGTATCCGCAACGCGCCGGGGCTGGCGAATGTCGGCTACCTGCCGCTGCTCACCTGGGCCAATCCGCATATGAGCAGTCTGGAGTTTCAGGCGCTGATTCCGCTCTTTGGCGACAACCCCGATGAGATGGGCAACAACGGCCAGGAAGCGGCCATGTTCGCCCGGCTGGCGGCGGACCCTTACTATCAGACCGCTTTTTCCGCAGCCTTCCCCGACCATGCCACACCCGATCTGTTCACCGTGACCCGTGCGCTGGCCGCCTTTCAGCGCAGCCTGATTTCGGTGGATAGCGCCTATGACCGCTTCAAGCGTTGGGGAGAGAAGGACGCCCTGTCCGAGGCCGCTAAGCGTGGCGAGCAGTTGTTCTTTGACCATCGCTTCGAATGTTACCATTGCCACTCTGGCATCCACTTTTCAGACAACCTGCAAACCAGCCGCTCAGCCTTTGCCGAGAAGGGCTTTCACAACACCGGGCTTTACAACATCGACGGCGCGGGGGCTTACCCCGCCAACAACACCGGGCTGATGGAGCTGACCGGCGATCCTGCCGACATGGGCAAGTTCCGCACGCCCAGTTTGCGCAATGTCGCGCTGACTGCACCCTACTTCCATGACGGATCGGCGGAAACCCTGACCGAGGTGCTGGAGCATTACCGCGCCGGCGGACGCAGCCTTGCAGACGGCCCCCATGCCGGCAACGGCGCGCAAAGCCCGCTGCGCGATGGCCTGATCGTCGGCAACAGCGCAACCGAAGCCGAGGTCGCCGACATCATCGCATTCCTTGAAAGCCTGACCGATCCCGGCTTCATCACCAACCCCGCTTACGGCGACCCATGGCCCGCAGATCATCCTGCCGTGGTCAAACGAGTGCTGCCCTGAGCCCCGCACTTGAGATGCAAGGCAGGAGGCGTCCCGCCCTTTGCATCTCTGGGTGGCCCTTGCCCTCATTCCCGTGGGCAAGGGCCTTACTCTCCCTTTGGCGACCAAGCCGAAGGGAGCTTTTCATTCACTTTAGGAGATCGCGATGAAGCGCTACCTTGCCACCCTTGCTGTGCTGCTGCTGGCCAGTACAGCCTATGCCCACGAAGTCACCGTCGGCGATTTGCAGATCATCCATGCCAATATCCCGGCGCCGATGGGCTCGGGCCAGGTCGCCGCTGGGTATATGGGCATTTCCAATGAGGGCGACCACCCTGACACCTTGATCGGCGTCGAGGTTGGTTTTGCAGCGAAGGCCATGCTGCACACCACTGAATTCAGCGCCGATGGCGTGGCCAGCATGAAGCATGTCGAGGCGCTGGAGATCCCCGCCAGGGACACCGTGGTGTTGGAGCCGGGCGGTTATCACATCATGCTGATGGGGCTGACCCAGCCGCTAAACGTCGGGGACATGGTACCCGCAACCCTGATATTCGAGCAGGGCGGGCGGGTCGAGATAGAGTTCATGGTCGATCCCGCCGATGGATCGGTGGACCATTCCAAGATGGACCATTCGGCGATGGGCCATGACGCGACGAACGCGCATGCCGCCCATGGCGCGGGGCATACGGCTCCGGTTCAGACGGGGGATCCGATGGTGGACATCGAGGCCCTGCTGAAAGCGCAGTTCGACACGCCGGAAACCCCGTTGACCGTGGCCCCGATTTCAGTTCACGGCCCCTTCGCCATAGCAGGTTGGGCACAAGACGGACGCGGCGGGCGGGCCTTCTTGCGTCAGGACGACAAGGGCTGGTTTATCGAACTGTGCTCGGGCGCAAGCCTGATGCTGCCCGCCACCCTGCAATCGCTGGGGCTGTCGGCGGCAGAGGCCGAGGCTTTGCTGACCCAAGCCAAAGCTGCCGAAGCAGCCCTTGCCCCGGACACCATCGCCCTGCTCGACAGCTTTGACGGCACGCTGATCGTCGGGCGGGACGGTCACTAATTGATCCCTAAGTCAAACCTTCAACCAACGGAGGCCTCAATGAACCCGATCTTGAAACTCATTGGTCTTGGCGCACTCGCCCTGACCACCGCCTTGCCCGCATGGGCCGAAATCACCCTGACCGACCTCAAGGGCCGGACGGTCACTTTGGCCGATACCCCCGACCGGGTCTTGCTTGGCTTTTACTATGAAGACTTCATTGCCATCACTGGCCCGGGCGGCATCGACAAGGTCGTTGCCATCTCGCGCGCGCCTTGGGCGGAATGGCGCCCGATGCAGTGGGAGGCCTACAAGGCCGTCTATCCGCAGATCGACACCCTTCCCGATGTCGGCGATACCGAGACCAGCACCTTCAGCGTCGAAGCCGCCATCGCTGCCAAACCCGATGTCGCCCTGCTGGCGGGCTGGCAGTTTGATGCGCTTGATCATGCGCCCTATGGCCGATTCTGTGTCGCTCCAGGTCACCAGATTGGTTTC
>CALEMZ010000244.1 GCA_937910975.1 uncultured Pseudorhodobacter sp.
ACCACGCTCTCATCGCGGAAAGAACCTTTCCGTATGAGGTACATCCTGTTCTTTCTCGACCAAGCGAGTTTATATCCCGCGATGCGATTATGTTTCCAAGCTCCGCATTGATCTGCCGTGAAAAATATTTGGCCGTGGGGGGCTTTGACCCTGCCTTGGTCGGATATGAAGACGATGACCTTTATCTGAGGCTTCTTCTTGACGGTAACACCACGAGCTACTGTCCGGCGAGCGTGACAAATTCGCGGCTACATCCCAACCAGACTTCGAGACAAACGGTATTCCTGCGAAGCGCTGAATACTTTTTCAATAAATGGTTTGGATATGATTGGGGCGACAGCGAGGAAAGTGCTTTGGCGGATGCCAGGTTGAAGGCAAGGCTGTCCAATTCGCTTGCCGTGCATCTTAACGATCAGGGTCTTCATGATCGCGGGTCACTTTGGCGGTTCTTTTGGGCGGTTCAGGATGCGCAATCACCACATCGTCCAACTGGAAAAGGGGCACAAGCTGACATTTCGGGACCAGAACATTCGCACAAGGAGCAGAGATCGTGACCAGTTCTGCAAGCAAGCCTCCGTCAAATGACGCAAAAAAAGCTTTCGGTGATCTCCTGCAGCGCAACCGTGCTCGCAAGGTGCAGTTCGGTGCGACCGTCGATGAACTGATCACGCAGCAGTTGAAGGATGGCAAGTTTTTTGCCGCTTTGGCGACAGCGTCGTCTGAATTGGACCGGCTTGGGGCGAGCCATGATACCCATGCCAGAGTGGCGCGCTGCGAGATGATCGTTGGCCTGAATGATCGTGCAAGGCGGTCTTGGGAATCTGCGCTGCGGTTTGATGAAACGGCGCAGGCATACACAGGCATCGGCACCGTTTATTTTGAACAAGGGAATACTACCGGAGCGATTAATGCCTTTCACAAAGCCCTTAACCTCGATCAGGAATGCTTGGAGGCCCTGGAGTCACTTAGTGTGGCATATCTTTATCTGGACGATCCGAATACGGCCCGCCGGTACGCGACATTGGCTTTGCGAAAAAATCCGGAAAGGTTAGAGAGTAGGCTTTGCCGCGCGCGCGCCGAGATTGCTCTTGGTAATCATAGTCTTGCGCGTGAGGACATCAGCTTTTTGATGCCGCGCAATTACAAAGAAGGCGAAGGGCGCTGTCTTGAAGTCGAACTTCTGATCGGTGACGGCGAATACGAGTCTGCTCTTTTTCTTGCGGCTCAACTCTGTGAAAAATTCCCGGAGTCACGCGATTGTTTGCAGGCATTTCGGGGGGCGTTCGCGGCATTTGACAAGAGCGACCGGCAGGAAGATCTAGCCGATTTTCTTGAGGGGCTTGATCACTTCGCGCCATTGCCTGATGCGCGCGGCAGGGCGGATGCCAACGCCGAAAGCACGCAAGAGATAGATGTCATTATTCCAGTGCATAATGCATGGCGTTCGGTTGATCGATGTATTGCCTCGGTCAGGTCATCAAGTGGCCCGCGACTGGGACGCATCATCCTCGTGAACGACGATAGCGATGCCGATACCCGTGCAAAACTTGGCAGGCTGGCATCGGGTGATGGTCAAGTTGTGTTGATCGACACACCACAGCAGATAGGATTTTCGCGAGCGCTCGCTCTTGGTGTTGCCGAAAGCAACACTGCTGCCTTCGTCGCCTTGAACAGCGATACGATCGTCACACAAGGGTGGTTGGACAAGCTGGAAAACGCGCTGCGGTCTTCAAAAATGGTTGCCATGGTCGGGCCGCTTTCTAACAACGCGGGCTGGCAAAACTACAATCAGGTTTTGGGCGCGGCGGGGGGCTTCCATTCAGCCCAAACGCCGTCGGCCCGATGTCGCGACGATCTGAGCACAGAAGT
>CALEMZ010000245.1 GCA_937910975.1 uncultured Pseudorhodobacter sp.
CGCGCCCTTCTCCCCGGCCCAAATGATCTCTTTTTCCGTGCCGGGTACGATATCGCTATATTGCCTTTCCTGGGTCGCGAGATAGGCATCAATATCCGCGCCCAACGTGGCCGGATCGAAGGAAATCACGCGGTCCACAGGCTCTTTCGGTGCAATGACGAAGGCAAGTGCTATAAGAATGGCAAAGGCGAGCAAGAACCGCCCCAAGACTTTGCCGAATTTACGCATCATGGGCCGCCTTTTGGTGAATTTCGGATAGAGTAAAGGTGATCAGACCAAGGCATTCCGGGGTGGAAAAGCGATGGTCCGCGCCTTTGACAAGCGTCAACCGCAGGTCAGGGGATTGAGCGTGGTCGAGCAGGCGCAGAGCAACACAGGGCGGCACGTCAACATCTTCTGTGCCTTGCAACAGCCTGACAGGAAAGGGAAGATTGAGGGGGTTGCGCAGAACGAGGCGCTCGCGACCCTCATCAATCAGGCGCTTGGTGATGATATATGGATCATCGGAATAATCGGAGGGGAGCGCCACCTGGCCTGTGGCCAGTTCTACCTTTTGGGCATCGGTGAAGCCTGCCCACATGCTGTCTTCGGTGAAATCGGGGGCCGCGGCGATGCCGATCAGCCCCGCGATACGTTCTGGAGTTTCGCGGGCCATAATGTCACGAGCAACCAGAAGCGAAATCCAGCCCCCCATGGAAGAGCCGATAAGGATTTGCGGGCCGGAAGTAAGCGCGGAGATGGCGGCCAACGCATCCTCAAACCAATCGCCAATCGCTCCATCAAGAAAATAACCCGAGGACTGGCCGTGGCCGGAATAGTCAAACCGCAAAAAAGCACGGCCTGCAACCCGCGCCCAATCTTCCAGATAAAGCGCCTTGGTGCCTTCCATATCCGATCTGAACCCACCAAGAAACACCACCCCCGGCCCCTGCCCTGCGGTTTGGTGATAGGCAATGCGGCGGTTTTGCGGGGTGGTCAGGAAGGAAGGGCTTGTCATGCAGACTCCGTCGTTTTGCAAGCTATAGACTAGTGCTGTGGTGGGGCCAAGCATTGGCAGATTTGATGAGCTTATGCCCGATGCGCCGCAGTTGACTTTCGCGCGGGGCCAGATCATATCGGGCGCACATAACCCGCAACCGGGCGTTCAGTGGGCGCCAAACCGACGAGGAGGCCCCTATGGCCCAGATTTCTCTCACCTTTCCCGATGGCAATATCCGGCAATATGACGCAGGCGTGACCCCTACCGAAGTGGCCGCAAGCATCGCAGTGAGCCTTGCCAAAAAATCCATCAGCGCCACAGTGAATGGCGCGCATTTTGATCTGCAATGGCCGATCATGGCAGATGCGAAGATTGCGCTGAACACGCTGGCCGATGACGCCCCGGCGCTGGAGCTGATCCGCCACGATATGGCGCATGTGATGGCGCGCGCCGTGCAAGAGATTTGGCCAGATGTGAAGGTGACGATTGGCCCCGTCATCAAGGATGGCTGGTATTACGACTTTGACCGCGCCGAGCCTTTCACGCCCGAAGACCTTGGTCTTATCGAAACCAAGATGAAGCAAATCATCAACCTGCGCGACCCGGTTCGCACCGAAGTATGGGACCGCGCGCGCGCAATTGCATATTACGAAGAAAAAAATGAACCTTATAAGGTTGAACTGATCGCAAGCATTCCGGGCGATGAAGCGTTGCGGATGTATTGGCACGGGCATTGGCAAGACCTGTGCCGTGGCCCGCATTTGCAGCATACCGGGCAGCTTCCGGCGGATGGGTTCAAGCTGATGAGCCTAGCCGGGGCCTATTGGCGCGGCGACAGCAACCGTGCGATGTTGCAGCGCATCTATGGCGTGGCCTTCAAAAACCGCGACGACCTCAAGGCACATCTGACCATGCTGGAGGAGGCCGCCAAACGCGACCACCGCAAGCTGGGCCGCGAGATGAACCTGTTCCATATGCAAGAAGAGGCGCCGGGGCAGATTTTCTGGCATCCCAATGGCTGGACGATCTACACCACACTGCAAGACTATATGCGCCGCCGCCAGCGCGCCGATGGCTATGTCGAGGTGAACACGCCGCAGGTGGTAAGCCGCAAGCTCTGGGAAGCCTCGGGGCATTGGGAAAGCTATCAAGAACACATGTTCATCGTTGAGGTAGACGAAGAGCACGCCCGCGAAAAGACGGTGAACGCGCTGAAGCCGATGAATTGCCCCTGCCATGTACAGGTGTTCAATGTCGGCCTGAAATCCTATCGCGACCTGCCTTTGCGCATGGCAGAATTTGGATCGTGCAACCGCTATGAACCTTCGGGCGCGCTGCATGGCATCATGCGGGTGCGCGGCTTCACGCAAGATGACGCGCATATTTTCTGCACCGAAGATCAGATTGAGGCGGAAACCCGAAAATTCATCGAGTTTCTGTCAAGCATCTATGCTGAGCTAGGCTTCCACAATTGGCGCATCAAGTTTTCCGACCGACCGGAAAAGCGCATCGGCTCAGATGAAAGCTGGGACGTGGCGGAGGCAGCACTTGCCAATGCCTGCAAGGCTGCGGGCTATGAGTATGAGATGAACCCCGGTGAGGGCGCGTTTTATGGCCCGAAACTGGAGTTTGTGCTGACCGACGCGATTGGCCGTGATTGGCAATGCGGCACCTTGCAGGTGGACCCGAACCTGCCAGAGCGGCTGGACGCCAATTACATCGGCCAAGATGGCGCAAAGCACCGCCCGATAATGTTGCACCGCGCCTGCCTCGGCTCGTTCGAGCGGTTCATCGGCATTTTAATCGAAGAGCATTCCGGCAAGTTTCCGCTCTGGCTCGCGCCGCGTCAGGTTGTCGTGGCCGCGATCGTTTCTGACGCCGATGACTATGCGATGGAGGTGGCCGCAGCACTGACGGCGGCAGGTGTGCGGGCCGAGGTTGATCTGCGCAATGAGAAGATCAACTACAAAGTCCGGGAGCATTCGGTTGGAAAAGTTCCTGTGATCTTGGCCGTGGGCATGCGCGAGGTGGAGGAAAAAACTGTTTCAGTACGCCGTCTGGGTGAAACAAAAACCGAAACGGAAACCTTGGATGCGATTTTGGAGATTTTGGCGCAAGAAGCCAAAGCACCGGACATTCGATAGACAAGTATCTGATAAAAAAGAAAAAGCGCCGGACTTCCGGCGCTTTTTCTTTTGTGAAGCCCTGCACAAAGCCACTCTATTAAAGTTACAATCGCTCACGCTCGCGTTTCACACGCGCCTGTCATTGGCCCGTTACCGCACGGACAGCATAGCTTTTGGTCATCGCAACAAAGCGATCAATCGAAACATTGCTCAAGGGGAAATTCATATGTCTATCTCTACCAAAACTTTTGTCGTCGCTGGTGCTTTGGCGGCGGCCTTGGCCGCTCAGGTCGCTCCGGCTTCGGCGCAGGAAGGCAAAGAGAAATGCTTTGGCGTGGCACTTGCTGGCAAAAATGATTGCGCCGCCGGCCCCGGCACGACCTGCGCTGGTTCGTCTAAGGTGGATTATCAGGGCAACGCCTGGTCGCTGGTTCCAGCGGGCACCTGCGCGACGATGGAACTGCCCGAGGGCCGCATGGGCAGCCTTGAAGCGCTTGATCGTGACATGGCTGGCTAATGGCCCTGCCCCCCTTGCCCAAGGGCTGGGGGGCACCATACTTGCTGGAGGAAGCCCATGTTTGACATTGCCATAAAGGCGCTGCCTGCCCGCCCCGGCGTTGGCTATAAGCCGCAGCATTTCAAGGATATTCTGGAAAACCCGACCCCGGTGAAATGGCTGGAAATTCATGCCGAGAATTACATGGGCGATGGTGGCCGCCCCTTGGCGCAACTGCGCCATCTGACCGAACGTTTTGCCTTTTCGGTGCATGGGGTTGGCCTTTCGATCGGCGGTGAAGACCCGCTGGATGAGGGCCATCTGGCGCGGCTCAAGCATCTGTGCGACTGGCTGCAACCGGCCAGCTTTTCGGAACATCTGGCATGGTCAGGCCATGATGGAATGTTTTTAAACGACCTTTTGCCCCTGCCCTATACCGCCGAAACGATCACGCGCGTAGCCGATCACATCGACCGGGTGCAAGAGGTGTTGGGGCGGCGGATGCTGCTGGAAAACCCTTCGTCTTACCTGGCCTTTGCGGGCGCGGAGATGCCAGAGGTGGAATTTCTGCGGGAAGTGGCGCGCCGCACCGGCTGCGGGCTGCTTTTGGATGTGAACAATGTATTCGTTTCCGCAACCAACCTGAACTTTGACGCCGCCGGATATCTGTCTGATTTCCCGACCGATCTGGTGGGCGAGGTGCATCTGGGCGGGCATGCGGTGGACGTCGATGACCATGGCGCGCCCTTGCTGATTGACAGTCACGGGACAGAGGTGGTGGACCCGGTGTGGCAGCTTTACGCCGGGTTGATTGCGCAGACAGGCCCGCTGGCCACGCTGATTGAATGGGATAATGACGTGCCCGACTGGTCAGTTTTGGCGGCAGAGGCTGCACGCGCGGCGCGAATTTTGGATCTGGCTGCATGAGGCAAGACGCGTTCACCAAGGCCCTTTTGGATCCGACGCTGGCCGTGCCCGAAGGGTTGGTTGATGCGCAAGGTCGGCCTGCCGGGCGGCGCTTTTCCGTCTATCGCAACAATGTGGCCAATAGCCTGACCGAAGGCCTGGAGCAGGGATTCCCTGTGATCCGAAAGCTGGTGGGCGACGAATATTTCAAGGCGCTGGCCGGGAATTTCCTGCGCGCCCATCCACCGACATCGAAATTGATGATGTTTTATGGCGCCGAAATGCCTGCGTTTCTGGCGGATTTTCCGCCGCTCGCGCACCTGCCTTATCTGGCAGATGTCGCGCGGCTGGAACTGGCCTTGCGCGAGTCCTATCACGCTACGGATGCGACCCCGATTGAGGTGGAGGTCCTGAGCAATCTGGCACCTGAGGCCTTTATTTCAGCGCGGTTCAAACTGGCCCCGGCGCTGCGGGTGGTCGTGTCGCGCTATCCGGTCTGGTCGATCTGGCAGGCCAATAGTGTGGTGGGTGTGCCGGCCCCGGTGATGCGCCCAGAAGCGGCCATAGTCATACGGCCCGGATATGACCCGGTAGCGCATTTATTGCCCGAAGGCGGGGCCGCATTTGTGGGGGCTTTGCAGGCAGGGCAAAGCATAGGCGCGGCTGTTGACCTTGCAGGCGAAGGCTTTGATCTGAGTGCCATATTGGGCCTGCTCATTGGTGGCGGAGCCTTAATAGAATTGAATGAGGAAACTTGATGAAAGCTTTGATTTTACTTTATAATCGTGCAGCATCCGGGTTGAACGCGGCCGCCCCCTCATTGCTGCCCCTAGCCGCGCGATTGGTGTTTTCTGGCGTGCTATTGCTTTATTTCTGGGCCTCAGCGCTGACTAAGCTTGGCCCCGGCATAGCCGGTTTTTTGCGACCATCGGATGGGGCCTATATTCAGATTTTTCCAAATACGGCCGAAGCTTTTGGCTATGATTTCAGCCAGTTTGGTCCGTTACACTGGGCAGTGGCGACAGCGGGAACCTGGGCAGAGTTTGTGCTGCCCTTACTAATCCTTATCGGTCTGTTCACACGGCTTGCTGCGCTGGGGATGGTCGGGTTTGTAATGGTACAATCCTGGGTCGATGTGCAAGGGCACGGGGTTGCGGGTGACAGCCTTGGCGCGCTGTTCGACCGCGCCCCGGATGCATTGATCTGGGATCAACGGGTGCTGTGGTTTTTTGTGCTGCTGGTGCTGGTGCTCAAGGGCGGTGGGGCGCTGTCGCTGGATCGTGTCTTGACCGGGTTGTTTGGGGCGCAATCACAAGGTTCTTGATTTTTTCTTACGATTCGGCATGATTTTCCCTGTGACGACAGACTTTCTAACCTGATCCTGACCCGATGGCAGCCGATCACAATGGAAGACCTGCCAGCACGTTCTCGCGGCATGTCGCCCGGGGATGGATTGATGAAGATGAAGGAGAAGCGGCATGCCGACCGGCACCGTAAAGTGGTTTAACAGTACCAAAGGTTATGGGTTCATCGCGCCGGATGATGGCGGGAAGGACGTGTTTGTCCATGTTTCAGCAGTGGAGCGCGCAGGCCTGACTGGACTGAGCGATAACCAGAAAATCGGCTATGAAATGCAATCTGGTCGGGACGGAAAAATGTCGGCGGGTGATTTGCGGCTGCTCTGAGGTTTTGCCAGCGTCTTGGCGGGAATTGCAGCGTATATGACGGTGAATGTTTTTCGGCGAATATTCTGCGGTGGCCCGTGATCCAATCGTCGCGGGCCATTCGCGTCTCAGAGGTATTTGGCCTGCACGGCCTCATCCCAGCCCAGCGTGAGGCCTTGGGGGCCACGAATGACGGGGCGTTTCATCAAGGTCGGTTGCTGCTTAAGCTGCTCTTCGGGTTCCGAAGCTTTGAGCCAATCAGATGCGCCGCGCCATGTGGTGGAATTTTGGTTGATGATCGGCCCACCGAATTCGTTGACGAATTCAAGGATCTCGGCTTCGGTCAGCGGATCAGCGCGGATATCGCGGAATGCAGGGGCGTGGCCTGCGGCCTCCAGCGCCTTGAGGGCTTTCTTGCAGGTGTCGCAGGTGGAGATGCCATAGACGATCATCGCAGTTTCCTATGTTTTGTCCGCGCGCGATCATTTTCGCAACGCTTTGTTTTTGTAGATTTACCCATTTCCATTAACCGGCTTGTGACCCCTGGACGTAAGGCAGTGCGCGCAACAATATAGGCGCAAATGTTGCGGGTAACAGCCCCCAAAGCAATATCACTCAACCGCTTTGAGCAGCGCCACCGGCCACGCCTGCGGCACGCAGCGCCATATCGGCATAAAGTGTTTGCACATCTTCGCGGCTAAGCCTACCGCCTTCGCGGTACCAATTGGTCACCCCGGTCAGCATGGCGATCAGCGCCAAAGTGGCCATTTTGGGATCGGGCAGCGCAAATGCCCCGTCTTGCAGAATTGTTTGCAGGTAATCCTCATAGCGGCGGCGCAGGGCTTCTATCGTAGCAAAGTTTTCCGGGCTGAGGTTGCGCAATTCCATATAGGCGATGAAGACGGCATCGGGGCGATCCAGATGATAGCCGATGTGGAACCGCGCGAATTGCTCCAGCCGCGCCTGCGGGGTTGGCATTTGCGGCAGGGCTTCGACAGCCGCAAGCAAGTTGATCATGTGGTCTTGCATCAGATCAAAGAGCAGGGCCTGTTTATCAGCCGTATAGAGATAGAGCGCACCGGCCTGCACCCCAACCTCCGCCGCGATCTGGCGCATGGAGACAGTCGCATAGCCGTGGCGGGCAAAAAGCCGCAAGGCCGCGTCACGGATGCGCGGGCCAGTGATTTCAGAGTGGGAGCCGGTTTTGCGTGCCATGGGCCTTGTTTATATGAATGAGCGTTCATTTCAAGCGATGATCACTGTTAGTGCTCACCTTGAACTTGCGGACTCTGACCACGTAAATGGTGTTTTACAGCTTCAAATGGCCCAGCTGACGATACCCAGCGGCAAAACCAACCCTCAAATCAGCCGCAGCCAGACATCTTGTCAGGCCACTTGTAAGCATGATCCGAACCGCATATCGCTTGAACTCGTCGCCATCCATCCCAGCCATATCCGACTTTCTTGATGGCCAGTACTGCGCTCAAAAAACCGGAACTAAACTGGGATAGATCCGGGCGATTCTTGTGAAGGTGTGTGGAAACATGCATTCGTGTGTAATACATGATCCAGATGTGAGCGTTCTTGATACTAGCCATTAAGTTATGGGCGTTATCTCAACTTTGGCGTGGCATGTCTGTGACGCTGACGCCGTACGAAGGATTGCATGTCTCAAGGTTTGATCCGACTGCTACAGACAAAGGATATTGAAGCAATATGTGCCCAGCATCAGTGGCCATTGAAGGTGATCGTGGGTTTATCATCCCCATCGGTGGGGGCGAAGATCGCGTCAAGGAAATGCAAATTCACCGAAGGTTCGTTGAACTTTCAGGCGGTGCGGATGCCTATATCGTGGTGG
>CALEMZ010000246.1 GCA_937910975.1 uncultured Pseudorhodobacter sp.
TGTGCGGTCTGATCCCCATCGCCCCATGCTCCAGCGTCAGTCCAAAAACTCCGGTTCAATACGGGGAAGGATAAGCCATGTTGATGTTTTTGCTCAGACGATTCGGGATAATGCTGCTGACAGCACTATGCTTGACCTTCATCGTCTTTTTCCTGACCAACCTCACACCCAACCTTGAAAAGCTTGCACGCTCCGAAGGGTCTGTGCGGATGACGGATGATCAGGTGGATAGCTGGCTGGCAACGAACGGCTATGCGCAACCGCTGATCCTGCGCTATGGCGAATGGCTGGGCGTGATACCCGGCTGGACCTTTGAGGAAGAGGGGAAAATCTCTGGACGCTGCATCAGCGCCAATGTTCCCGTCGCAGATGCCGCCAGCTTTTGCGGCATCTTGCAGGGCGATTGGGGCACCTCAACCGTGTTCAAACGCCCGGTTTCCGAGATTTTGGGCCGCGCTTTGGGTGCAACCGGCTGGCTGATGCTCTGGGTAATGATCATCATGGTTCCCTCGGCGCTGGCCTTGGGGGTTCTGGCCGGAATGCGCGAAGGCTCGCGCACAGACCGGGTGCTCTCTGCCGTTGCCATCGCAACCACGGCGACACCGGAATATGTCTCAGGCGTGATCTTGATCGTGGTTTTTGCCAGTGCCACTGTCGGCATCTCTCCTCTGCTGGCCAGCCTCGGGCTGATAGAGGGCCGAACCCTATTCCAAGGCACCGCCACCAGCGCGATGGAGAACATCACATTCTGGAACTTCGCGCTGCCAGTAATCACCATCGCACTTTACGGCATGGGCTATATAGCCCGAATGACACGGGCCTCGATGACCGAAGTGATGACAGCGCAATATATCCGCACCGCGCGGCTCAAAGGCGTCGGGTTTCGTGCGGTAGTGGTCCGTCACGCGCTGCGTAACGCCCTGATCGCGCCCTTCACGGTGATCATGTTGCAATTTCCATGGCTGCTCAATGGCGTGGTGATTGTGGAAACCCTGTTCAATTACAAGGGCTTTGGCTGGACGCTAGTGCAAGGCGCGGGCAACAATGACATCGAGTTGCTGCTGTCTTGCTCGGTTGTGGCTGTAATTGTTGTACTATTCACCCAGCTGATATCCGACATCGGCTATGCATTCCTGAACCCCCGTATCCGGATATCCTGAGGAGGAGCCTGCATGGAACCGATTGGCTGGGGCGGTATTTTCGCCCGTATGATCATCCAGTTCTGGCCTGTCTGGGCCGCCCTGATCATCACCTATGCGGTCTCGATCCACTATCGCCGCCGCCTTGGCCTCTACGGCAAGCTGTTTGACAGCACCGTAGGCATGATCGGCTTTGGCATCGTGATGTTCTGGGTCTACACGGCATTTTTTGCCGACATCATCATCACCCATGACCCTCTGGGCCAGCTATCCGGGATGAAGAACAAATCGCCCGGCACCGCTGCACCGGATGATGCCACCTATGCCTATTACCTCTTGGGCGGCGACAACCTTGCGCGTGATGTGTTCAGTCGCATGGTGATGGGCGCGCGCCGGGTGCTGGCGATTGCCCCCGCAGCCACGGCTTTTGCCTTCATGGTGGGCATCACTCTGGGCCTGCCTGCGGGCTATTTCGCGGGCAAACTCGATACGGCGCTTTCGTTTCTCGCAAATCTCGTTCTGGCCTTCCCGGTAATCTTGCTGTTTTACCTGTTGGTCACACCCGAGATCCGCGATACCGGCATCCCAATCGTGCTGGCAGCGGTGCTCTTCATCTTCCCGGTGATCTTTTTGGTCACGCTGTTTCAAAGCCGCTACTTCACCAATCCCACGCGGCGCAACCTTTACGTTGGTATCACGCTTGTCATCGGCCTCTGGGCTTATTCCGGCCTTGCCTTCAACGCCGACCCGCTAGGCATCTGGTCGATGGAACCGAACCTGCTCAACGTTTTCGTCGCCGTGGTCTTTGTGAACGCACCGACTGTGTTCCGCATCGTGCGCGGTATTGTACTGGACCTGCGCTCTCGCGATTATGTCGCCGCTGGCCAGACCCGCGGCGAAGGGGCGTGGTATATCATGCTATGGGAAATCCTGCCCAACGCGCGCGGCCCGCTGATCGTCGATTTCTGCCTGCGCATCGGCTATACCACCATCCTTCTGGGTACGCTTGGCTTCTTCGGCCTCGGCGTCAGCCCCGAGTCGCCCGACTGGGGCTCCACCATCAACGATGGCCGCCGCCTGCTCTCCATCTTCCCACACCCCGCCGTAGTTCCCGCCATCGCCCTGATGAGCTTGGTTCTCGGCCTCAACCTGCTGGCTGACGGGCTGCGCGAAGAAAGCATGAAAGACTGATGCCTTCATCTATTCAAAAATATCCCACGGGGGTCCGGGGGTGTGAAACCCCCGGCGCTCCCAACCAGCGCCCCGCCGCAAAGGGAGAAAGCCATGAGTAAAACTGACTGGGATCCATCCCAACCCATCCTTGAGATCACCAATCTCTCGATCTCTTTTTTCACGCGCCTGCGCGAAATTCCTGCGGTGATGGATTTTTCCTGCACCGTGATGCCGGGCGAGGCGATGGGTTTGGTGGGGGAATCGGGCTGCGGCAAATCCACCGTGGCGCTGGCCGTCATGCGCGATCTGGGCAAGAACGGCCAGATCGTCGCTGGCACCATCAAATTCAAAGGCCGTGACCTGACAAATATGGGTGAGGAGGAGTTACGCAAGTTGCGCGGCTCGGAAATCGCCATGATCTATCAAGAGCCGATGGCCAGCCTGAACCCCGCGATGACCATCGGCGCGCAATTGGCCGAAGTGCCTATGATCCATGAAGGCATGTCCAAGACCGACGCTTGGAACAAGGCCCGCGAGATCGTCGCCGATGTCCGCCTGCCCGACCCGGAGCGGATTGTGAACGCCTATCCGCACCAGCTCTCGGGCGGCCAGCAGCAGCGCATTGTCATCGCCATGGCGCTGATGTCCAAACCCGCACTCCTTATCCTTGATGAGCCGACCACCGCACTGGATGTGACGGTAGAGGCGGGCATTGTCGATCTGGTCAAGGATCTCGGGCGGAAATACGGCACCTCGATGCTGTTCATCAGCCATAACCTCGGCCTGGTGCTTGATGTCTGCGACCGGCTTTGCGTGATGTATTCGGGCGAGGCGGTGGAAACCGGCAATGTGCGCGAAGTCTTTGACAAGATGCGCCACCCTTATACGCAGGCTCTGTTCCGCTCGATTCCGCTGCCCAGTGCCGATAAAAACTCACGCCCGCTGGTGGCGATTCCGGGCAACTTCCCCTTACCGCATGAACGCCCCGAGGGCTGTAATTTCGGCCCGCGCTGCGATTATTTTGAGGCTGGGCGCTGCGATGCGGGCGATGTGCGCATGGGCGACACGGGCGGCAACCGCCATCAGTCCCGCTGTGTCAAATTCGCCGAGATTGACTGGGACGCGCCAATGGTCGCCGCCAAGAAGGTGGAAAAGACCCCCGTCGGCGAGGTCGTTCTAAGAATGGAAGACCTGCGAAAATATTACGAGGTTTCCGGCGGCTCGCTCTTTGGTGGCGGTGAGCAGAAAGTGGTAAAGGCCAACGAAACCTTGTCATTTGAAGCCCGCGAAGGCGAAACGCTGGTCATTGTAGGCGAATCCGGCTGCGGAAAATCCACCTTTGCCAAGGTTCTGATGGGGCTGGAAACCGCGACAAGCGGCAAGATTGTTCTTTATAATCAGGATATTCAGGATATTCCGATTGAAAAACGGAATGTCGATACGGTGTCTTCGGTGCAGATGGTGTTCCAAAACCCGTTTGACACGCTGAACCCGTCGATGACCGTGGGTCGCCAGATTATCCGGGCGCTGGAGATCTTTCGCGAGGGCAACTCTGACGCGGAGCGTCGCGACCGGATGCTGGAGCTTCTGGACCTTGTGAAACTGCCGCGCGAATTTGCTGAGCGAATGCCGCGCCAGCTTTCAGGCGGGCAAAAGCAACGCGTCGGCATCGCGCGCGCATTCGCGGGCGGCGCCAAGATCGTGGTCGCCGATGAGCCAGTTTCGGCGCTGGATGTGTCAGTGCAGGCGGCAGTCACCGATTTGCTGATGGAAATCCAGCGCAAGAACCGCACGACGCTGCTGTTCATCAGCCATGACCTTTCAATCGTGCGCTATCTGAGCGACCGCGTGATGGTGATGTATCTGGGCCATGTGGTGGAGCTTGGCACGACTGATCAGGTCTTCTCCCCGCCCTATCACCCCTATACGGAGGCGCTGCTTTCTGCGGTGCCAATTGCCGACACGCGGGTGAAGAAAAAGCGGATCGTGTTGGAAGGCGATATTCCTTCGGCGATGAACCCACCGCCGGGTTGCCCGTTCCAGACGCGCTGCCGGTGGAAATCTCAGGTGCCGGGGGGGCTGTGTGATACGGAAATGCCGCCCGTAAAACATCTGGCAACCGGGCATCAGATCAAATGCCACCTGTCGGATGCGGTATTGGCCGAGATGGAGCCGGTGATCACCATCGCGGCGGAGTAGCGTGCAGCATCTGCGCCCTTTAAAAGCAAAGGCCCGCCAAACTGGCGGGCCTTTGCTTTTGGATCACCAGCGCTGATCAGGGTCTTTCGACGCCTTGTGCTTGCGCAGGCGCGACGGCGTGTGGAATTTCTTGTCCTTAAAGGGGTTCTTATCCCCCTGCCCGCGCAACGTAATACGGATCGGCGTGCCAGGCATATCAAAATGGTCGCGCAACCCATTGACCAAATAGCGTTTATAACTTTCCTGCATCAGGTCGGGATGCGAGCACATGACGATAAAGCCCGGTGGCCGGGTTTTTACCTGCGTCATGTAGCGCAGCTTGATGCGGCGGCCGCTAGGTGCGGGCGGTGGGTGCGCTTCGGTCATGGCTTGCAGCCAAGTGTTCAGGCGGTTGGTCGGGATGCGGCGGTTCCAGATGTCATGCGCACGCAGGATCGCATCATGCAAACGGTCCAGCCCGCGGCCCGTTTTAGCAGACACCGTAACCAGCGGCGCACCGCGCAACTGCGGCAGCAGGCGCCCAAAACTTTCACGTAATTCGGCCAGTTTTTCCTGCTTTTCGCCTTCCAGATCCCATTTATTCACCGCAATCACCACGGCGCGGCCTTCGGTTTCGGCATAGTCGGCAATGCGCAGATCTTGCTGCTCAAACGGGATATCCACGTCCAGCAGCACCACGATCACCTCGGCAAAGCGCACTGCGCGCAAGCCGTCAGAGACCGACATCTTTTCCAGCTTGTCACTAATCCGCGCTTTTTTGCGCATCCCCGCCGTATCAAAAATCCGGGTCGGAGTGCCCAACCATTCGGTCTTGACCGAGATCGCATCACGGGTAATTCCGGCTTCTGGGCCGGTCAACAACCGCTCGTCACCGAGTATCTTATTGATAAGGGTGGATTTCCCGGCGTTCGGGCGACCAATCACCGCAATTTGCAACGGCTTAGCAGTGGTGGGCTTGTGCCACTCGGGATCGGCCTCATCATCGGCCTCATCCTCGGGGATATCGACATCGACCAACGGGGCATCCGCCTCAGCGCGTTCCTGAAACTCATCAGAAATCGGGCGCAGCAGGCGGTAAAGATCGTCGATACCTTCGCCATGTTCGGCTGATAACCGCAGCGGCTCACCAAGGCCAAGGGACCATGCATCAATCGCGCCCGCATCCCCGGCCTTGCCTTCGGATTTGTTCACGCCAAGGATAACCCGCGCGCCTTTTTTGCGCAGAATATCGGCAAACACCTCATCCGTCGCGGTGACGCCGACGCGCCCGTCGATCAAGAACAGGCAGACATCAGCCATGCCAACCGCACGCTCGGTCAGGCGGCGCATGCGGCCCTGAAGGCTGTCATCGGTCACATCTTCCAGGCCCGCCGTATCGATCACGGTAAAGCGCAGGTCAAATATCTTGGCGTCACCTTCGCGAATATCTCGGGTCACGCCCGGCTGGTCATCGACCAGTGCGAGTTTGCGCCCGACGAGGCGGTTGAACAGGGTAGATTTGCCCACATTGGGGCGGCCGACAATGGCGAGGGTAAAGCTCATCTTTGCCCCTCCGGGGGCTGCATTCAGATCATCAATCCAGTGCCATACACGGCTTATGCGTCAACGGAAAGCGTGAAGTTGGCCTTTTCCCGATACAACATACATCACACCACCCGCCAGGGCCGGGGGGGCCGCAGCACCGCCAGGCAATTCATACGTGCCAACCAGCCCACCGTCAGTCGGGTCGAACATGCGCACAAGCCCATCCCCGGAGACAACGACCAAACGCCCACCTGCCAGCACCGGGCCGTAATGGGCAGTGATCGCGGCGCGTTTCTTATCCTTGGCAGTCTTGTAATAGGGCATTTCAACTGACCAGATCGCCGCACCTGTTTCGGCATCCAGACGCACCAGCCTCGCCTCATCCGAAATCAAGAAGACAGAGCCGCCCACCGGCAGCACCGCGCCATATGCCGCTTCACGAGCCGACCAGATTTCCTTGCCAGACGCGGTTTCAAGCGCGGAAAGCCTGCCGCTTTGGTTGCCAACAAAGGTCACCGCGCCTGCGACCACCGGGTCGCCGGTAATATCGGTCACGCCAGTATAGCCACGGCCAAGGCGAGCGCCTGCAATGCTGGCCCCCCACAAGCGAATGCCGCCTATCTTGAGAGCTGCGACCAATTCACCGCTGGCGAAGGGGAAAAGCACCGTGCGTGCGCTGACGGCGGGGGCGGCGGAGCCGATCATCCCGGTGTTCGACGGTGTGCCGGGCAGTTGCCATTGCACCTTGCCATCTTTGGCGCTGATCGCCCAAGCCGTGCTGTCACGCCCGACCACATAAACCATGCCGTCCTCGACCGTTGGGGTGCCTGCGGCCGGGGAGCCTAATTTTTGCCGCCAGATCACAGCACCGCTGGCCGGATCCATAGCAACAAGCTCTGCGTGCCCGGTGGAGGCAAAAAGCCGACCATCGCCATACGCCAGGCCGCCGCCCGAGACATCGCCGCGCGCGGATTCTGGCATTAGATTGACCGACCAAAGCTTGGCGCCCGAGGTTGCGACAGCCGAGACGCCCGTGGTCGCATCCATTGTGTACACGCGGCCATCGGCAACAATCGGGGCAGCGGTGATACGGTATTTGCGGCTATTGCCCGCGCCGATGTCCACTGACCAAATCCGCGCCGGGGCCGAGGACAATGCTGCATGCGGCATCAGATGCGCGGCATTGCCCGCGCGATGCGTCCAATCGGTATTGGCACTGGCAGCAGGCAGGTTGATCGGGGAGGATATGTTCTCGATCTGGCCATAGCTGTCTGTGGGTGCCGCTTCGCCTTCAACGGGGATACTGGCATCAAGCGAGGCTCGGGGATTGAACCGCTCCCCCTCCAAGATCAGTTCCTTCTCGCACCCGGCAAGCAGAACCAGCCCGGCAAAAAGGCAAAGAGCCTTACCTGCTTTGGCCCGCATGCGCGCCATGTTTCGTTTATCTGCCCTGTTCAGCCCGTCAGAAAAAGAGATCATCTTATGTCTGCCCCTTATCCCGCGCCTGAGACGCGGCTGTTCCATAAGCCAAGCGACGGGACCGGGCATGGATTGCCTTGCCCCCGTGCCGCATGGCGTTAGCCTTCTTTGGTGTCGCCACCCAAAGCCACAATCATCTGCGCTGCACGCTGACGCAAGCCTGCAGGAGCCTCTTGATCGGTGGAAAGGGCGCGAAGTTGTGTGATTGCTGCCTCGGCATTACCGGCCTCAAGCGAAAGATAGGCCAACTGTTCTAATGCGAGCGTGCGAAATGGGCGGCCCGGAATGGCAAGCGGGTCCAATGCAGCGCGGCGCGCCGCAACCTCCATCTCGGCCCCGGCCACGATAACACGGCGCAACACAGCCAAATCGCGATAGGTTTGCGGCAGGCTGGCATCGGCGATAATGGCATCAAGCGCGGTCAATGTGCCGGCCTTGTCGCCCCGCGGATCAGAGGCGAGCAACAGCTTCTGGATAGCCAGTTTGTCAGCCACGCCGCCCGCCGCATCGGAAGCCCCGGCAAGGGCTGTGCGCCGCGCTTCGGGAGTTTCGGCATCCAGCGCATTGAGAAGCGCATCGCCAAACCCCTGTGCGGCGGATATGCGGCTGGCCTTTTGCCATTCGGAATAGGCGGCACCGCCAACGATCATCGCGACCAGAAGAAGGCCAACCCAGCCGTATTTGCGAAACATCGCAAACAGTCTGTCACGACGGACTTCTTCGGTGACCTCTTCAATGAAGCTTTCGGGGTTACTCACGCCTGTCTCCAATTCTTTCCATCCGTCTTACACTTAAGGCAAAGGGCTTGCCAAGCCCTGCCCCGGCCCCAACACGGCATCCGGACGCGAAACCGGTACTTTTTGATAAATTACCCCAAATACTGGACTGCACATTTGCGCAGATCATCGCGGAAGCTAGACAGGCATGATGACTTGCAGCACCTTGGCAAAAAGATTAAACTGAACTAGATAGTTTAGAAAGTGCGGTTACCATTGCGGTGCACAGGCCTGCGCACCCCTTCCATGCAGGTCTGGGTTGAAATGTCAAAAGAGGCTTCTGAATGCGTATCTTCCCTCTGATCACGGCAGCGATTGTATCGCTGTCGCTTTTCCTTTTGGTTTTTCAGCGCGAAAAGCTTTTGGCTTTTGCCTCGGGCAATGTTGCCGCCCAAACCGAGCAATCTGCAGCACCAGATACGGCGCCACCGGATAAACTGGCCGAACCTGCGGCGGACAGCGAACGTCATGTTTCAGTTTTGGTGCAGCGTAGCAAAGCCCAGCCGGTGGACAGTGCCATTCTGGCGCGCGGTCGAACCGAGGCCGCACGGCAAGTTGAGGTGAAATCCGAAACCTCGGGACTGGTCGTGTCCGAACCGTTGCGCCGCGGGGCCTATGTAACCATGGGTCAAGCGTTGTGCGTTTTGGATGTCGGCACACGCAACGCACAGCTAAAAGAGGCTGAATCGCGCTTGATGGAGGCCGTGAGCCGCCTGCCTGAAGCCAAGGCGCGTTTGGTTGAGGCACGCGCAAAGCTGACCGAAGCAGAAATAAATGCCCGCGCCGCCGCCCAGTTAAAGCAAGACGGCTTTGCCTCTGAAACCCGCGTTGCGGCGACCGCGGCGGCAGTCGAAACAGCCCGCGCCGGGGTGAACTCGGCGCAATCGGGGGTTTCCGCTGCCACCTCGGGCATACGTGGCGCAGAGGCAGCGGTGGAAGTGGGGCAGCGGGAAATCAAGCGGCTGACGCTTGTCGCGCCGTTCGATGGCTTGCTTGAAACTGACACGGCGGAACTGGGGGCCTTGCTGCAACCCGGCGCATCTTGTGCCATGGTA
>CALEMZ010000247.1 GCA_937910975.1 uncultured Pseudorhodobacter sp.
CTATGCCGAGGTTCCGGCGATCTTCGTTACACTCGCCTCTGGCTCTTTTGTTTTTGGCTTCGTGCGCTCGCAACTGATTTCCCAAGATGCGGTCGTAGTGCCACATGGCCACTGGGTCGAGGCGCTGGGGCAGGTGCGGCTGGCCTCCGTGCCGCCCGAAGTTTTCCTGTTCGCCGGGCTGGCGTTCGCCGCCTTCCTGTTTCTGCGTTTCACCCGCTGGGGCCGTTTCGTCTATTATGCTGGAGACAATCCTGTGGCTGCCCGCAATAGCGGCATGCCGGTGCGGCCGATGTTAGTGTTGCGCTATGTCATCTCGGCACTTTCGGCGTTCGTGGCCGGGTTGCTGACGGCGGCCAGTTTGCAATCCATCAACAGTCGGGTGGTCAACTCGACGCTGCTATATGACATCGTGCTGGTGGCGGTCATCGGCGGCATTGGCCTTTCGGGTGGCAAGGGTGGTGTGCGCAACGTGCTTTATGGCGCGGCACTGATCGGCATCATGCTGAATGCCATGACCATCATCGACATCCCGCTTTTGTATCAAAACCTGATCAAATCAACGATCTTGCTTGTCGCCATCATCTTCGATGGGGTGATCAACCCACGCGACGAACAAACCGCCCAACAGGGCGACATTTAGCCACTCTGACCCAGAAGGACATGACATGGATTTCGTGAAGATCTTGGCGACTGCGACCGCCCTTGCGGTCTCGCTTGTGACAACCACTCCGGTTCTGGCCGATGATCCCGGCCCTGCCGCCTATGCCACAGCCCTGTCGGGCAAGCGCGTGGTTATGGTGCCGCTCGCCATGGGTTTCGATCTGGCGCAAGGCTGGTCTGCAATTCTTAAGCGCGAGGTTGAGGCCTTTGGCGGCACGTTTGAGACGCGCGACCCGAACTGGAGCACCGAAGCCGGGGCGCAGGCGCTGACCGAAGCGATTTCCTCGGACCCGCACCCTGATGTCCTGGTGGTAATGTCGCCTGACCTGAACTCATACGCCAAGATCCTGAAGAAGGCACAACAGGCCGGGATTTATGTGATCCTGATCGACAACCCCGCCAACTTCCCCGCCGACGCCTATGTCGGCAGCGATTGGAACAAGCTCGGACAGTTGGAGGCCGAGGCGGTGATAAAGGGATGCGGCGACAGCTCATCCAAGAAGATCGGTCTTGTTCAGGGCGACCAGGTCAACGCGACGTCGCTTTACCAATATGCGGGCATCATGCAGGTTCTGGAATCGCACCCGGACTTTACCGTCGTGGCCAAGCCGGACAGCAACTGGGATGCAACCACGGCGCGCAACGTTGTTACCACCATGCTGCAACAGAACCCCGATATCTGCGGCATCATCGATTTCTGGGATGGCGATGCCACCGGCACTTCGGCTGCGATCCGTGATGCCGGTCTGGCCGACCAAGTGTTCCTCGTGACCACGGGCGGTGGCGAGAAAACCGCTGATTGCGCGACATTGGAGGATGGCACCTATGGTGCGGTGGTGATGACAGACCTTGCGCGCGAATCCGGCGACATGGTGGCGATGATCAAATACCTGCTGCAAAGCGGCCAACCTGCCGGCACGTCCTCGCCCTATATCTACACGCTCTTGAAGGCCACGACCAAGGCTGACCTCGCGCCGGATACCTGCTGGGATCTCAAGGCGCTTCAAGCCGCCGCAGGCAACTGAGCCGCCATCTGACCGGGCGTTGCGCGACCCGCGACGCCCGGCTATCCCTTGCCCTGATCGAGAATATCCGATGCGTTTCCGCGAGCGGCTGCAAGCATGGCGCTACAACCTTGTCCCAGATCACCTGATCGGCGAGATCCTGACCAAGCGCTGGACCGACAACGCCATTCCCTTCTTTGCACTTGTGATCACAGTGGCAACGTTCGGCACGCTGATCCCGGGCTTTTTCAAGCCGTTGTCGCTACAAGAAAGCACCCGCCAGTTGGGGGAGTTTTCGCTGGTGGTCACAGGCCTCACGGTGGTGATGCTGGGTGGTGGCATCGACCTTGCGGTCGGGTCGATCTTTGCGCTGTCGGCGTTTGCGGCGGTGACCTGCTTTTTCATCTTCGAGCTTCCGGTCTGGGTTGCCTTGCTCGCCTCGCTTAGCGTCGGCGTCGTGTTCGGTGCCATTAATGGCTATCTGATCGGGTACTTGCGTCTACGCGCCTTTCTGACGACGCTGGTGACGTTCATCATTGGACGGGCGATCTATGACATTCTGGTGGTGACCTTCGCATCGCTAGTGCAGATGTCTGCGGCCACTTCGGATGTCTGGGATTTCATCGGCGACGGCGTGGCCTTTGGAATTTCGGTTCCCGTCTGGTCGGCGCTGGTGCTAGGCATTATCACTCATGTGGCGCTGACCCGCTCGCGCCCCGGCTGGCATGTGTTGGCGGTGGGGGGCTCGCGCCGTTCGGCCTATAACGCTGGCATCAAGGTGCGTCGGACGGTTTTTCTGACGTACGTTTTCTCGGGGCTCTGCGCCTCGGCTGCGGGCTTCTTGATTGCAACGCGGCTGTCGGGTGCTGGCCCCGGCACCGGGCAGGGGCTGGAGATTGCCGCCCTGACCGCTGCGGTGGTGGGCGGCAATTCGCTGGGCGGCGGGCGCGGATCGGTGGCCAAGGGAATGATGGGGGC
>CALEMZ010000248.1 GCA_937910975.1 uncultured Pseudorhodobacter sp.
CATAAAGTCGTCTTATATCAATTGCTTGGTAAGTGCGTGCGCATGTCGCCCATTCACCCCCTATGCGCACCCGCCGCCAATTTTGCCACCCGCTCCAACACCTCAGCCACAGACTTGCCCTCGGCAATATCCTTCACAATCGCCGAGCCGACAACGCAGCCATCCGCGATGCCTGCAATCGCTTCCGCCACCACCGGCGTGGTGATGCCAAAGCCCACAATCACCGGTAAATCCGTCTGCGCCTTGATCCGCGCTACTTCGGGGGCCACATCCGCCGCCTCCGGCGCTGCCGCGCCCGTGATCCCGGTGATCGAGACGTAATAAACAAAGCCGCTCGTGTTCTGCAAAACCTTCGGCAAACGCTTGTCATCCGTGGTGGGCGTGGCCAGCCGGATAAAGTTCAGCCCGGCCTTCTGGGCGGGAATGCACAGCTCGTCGTCCTCTTCGGGGGGCAGGTCCACGATGATCAGCCCATCAATCCCTGCGGCCTTGGCCTGGACCAAAAACAGGTCCACGCCGCGGCTGTAGATCGGGTTGTAGTAGCCCATCATCACGATCGGGGTGCTGTCATCGCCGCGGCGAAACTCCGTGACCATCGCCAGCGTTTTATCCAGCGTCATGCCGCCTTCCAGCGCCCGCTGCCCTGCGAGCTGGATCGTCGGCCCGTCCGCCATCGGGTCGGTGAAGGGCAGGCCGATCTCGATGATATCCACGCCCGCACCCGGCAGGCCCTTCATCACCGCAAGCGAGGTCGCCACATCCGGGTCACCGGCCATAATGTAGGAAACGAAAGCTTTCTTACCGCTGGCCCGCAGGCTGGCAAATTTCTGGTCAATCCGGGTCATGGCGGTGTCCTTATAAGTGTTGCTATTGGGTTTGCCCAAAGCAGGGGCAGAAATCAATGCCCCTCATCCCTCGGTGCCACTTCGCCACACATTACATGGGGCTGGGGACCACGATCATCCAATGGGTGCCGAGGCGGACCTTCCCCATACCAAACACGGCGGGCCAGAAGGTCAACGCAAAAGCCATGATTTCCTTGCCGTCTACCGTTAACCGGTCAAACATTGCCTTGGCCGAGGCAGCGCCCGGCTCAAATGGCACAACATACCGTTCAGCAAAGCGCTACGCTTGCGGTTTGCTGGCCTTTCGGACTATGAGGGCCGGGCAAACGGATGGAGAGAAGATCATGGGATTTCGCATGGGGATTGTCGGGCTGCCGAATGTGGGCAAGTCTACCCTTTTCAACGCGCTGACCCGCACGGCGGCGGCACAGGCGGCGAACTTTCCGTTCTGCACGATTGAGCCGAATGTCGGCGATGTGGCCGTGCCGGATGCGCGGCTGGAAAAGCTGGCCGCGATTGCGGGCTCCAAGCAGATCATTCCGACGCGGATGACCTTCGTGGATATTGCCGGGCTGGTGCGCGGGGCGTCTAAAGGAGAGGGGTTGGGCAACCAGTTTCTCGCCAATATCCGCGAGTGTGATGCGATTGCGCATGTTTTGCGCTGCTTTGAAGATGACGACATCACCCATGTTGAGGGCAAGATAGACCCAGTGGCGGATGCCGAGACGATTGAAACGGAACTGATGCTTGCCGATCTGGAATCGATTGAGCGGCGGCTGGCCAACCTCGCCCGCAAGATCAAGGGCGGTGACAAGGATGCGGGCGATCAGGTGCGGCTGCTGAAACTGGCGCAGGTGGTGCTGGAAGAGGGCAAGCCCGCGCGTTCGGTCGAGATCGCAGAGGATGACAAGCGGAACTGGCGGTTGTTGCAGCTTTTGACCTCCAAGCCTGTGCTTTTCGTTTGCAACGTTGAGGAGTCTTCAGCGGCAGCGGGGAATTCACTTTCGGCGCGGGTCGCGGAGATGGCGGCCAGGCAAGGCGCGGGGATGGTCGTGATTTCGGCCCGGATTGAGGAAGAAATCAGCCAGCTTGATGCCGAAGAGGCCGAGATGTTTCTGGGCGAGATGGGGCTGGAAGAGCCGGGCTTGGATCGCTTGATCCGCGCCGGGTATCAACTGCTAGGTTTGCAGACTTATTTTACGGTCGGCCCCAAGGAAGCGCGGGCCTGGACGATTACGAAGGGGACACTCGCGCCGGCAGCGGCGGGGGTGATTCACGGCGATTTCGAGAAGGGCTTTATCCGGTCCGAGACGGTGGGATATGATGATTATATCGCCGGAAACGGCGAGGCCGGGGCCAAGGAAGCAGGCAAGTTCCGGGTGGAAGGCAAGACCTATGAGGTGAAGGACGGCGACGTTCTGCACTTCTTGTTCTCAGGCTGAATGGGGTGGCGCGCGGGCCGATGTGACCTCGCGTGCGCACTTTGACAGGGCTTTGTGATGCCTTCCGGGTTAGGCTGCGTCGATTTTGGCGCGTTCAAACCTGTGCGACATGGCTGTCAAACAGCGCCTTGGCCCGGCCCCAAACGCCTGCATCCAGATCGTTCAGCGTCAGCAAGGATGGCAGCAATTGCGCCGCAAAATCTTCGCTGCTTTCAACGGGCAAAAGCGAGGGCAGGTTGTCAATCGCGGTGACATCCAGCACGGGCGAATGCGCCACCCGCAAAGCAGGCGCTGCCCAATCGGTCGCGCGGTCGTAAACCTTGATGGGCGAGAATTCCGAGGTCGGATCGCAGGCGATATCGCCGATCACGGTAAGCCGCCGCGCATCGGTCTTGGCGCTGGCAGGCACAAAAACCGGGCAGCCGGGCTGGGCCAGAATGCAGTTGAGGAAAATTTCGTGGTCCAAAACCTCGGGGAAGGGCCCGCCATGGGCGGTCTCAGCCATATCCCATTTTGTGACCGTTACCCCCATCGCCTCGCACAGGTCCGAGGCCCCCGTGCCTACCCTGCCCAATGCGCCGATGACGATTGCGCGTGGGCGCGCGGGGCCAATGGCCGAAAGTTCCGCCCCAAGGTCTGCCAAAAGTGCCTGCTTTTCGGGATATTTTGCCACTGGCCCTGCGATGCTGCCCCGCTGTTGCGCCGCCCAGCATTTCAAGGAGACAGCCGCCCCGGCATAGCCTGCCCAATAGCCAAAAGCGGCTACGCGACGGCCATTTTCACCAGTCAGATACTCGATATCATACATCGTCCCGCCCCCAGCCTTGAAACGACGCAAAAGCGTTTTCCCGGCGGGTTGGCCCTTATAGGCATGACCAAAGAGGATATGCCGATGGGGCAGGGGAGTGCCATCTTCGGGCAGCTCCTTCAGGCCAAAGATAATCGCATCAAGGGGGGCACCGGGCCAGCTATTCTCTGCAGCAATTTCGCAGCCCGTGGCGCGGTAGCCCGCAATCGGAATAGCACGGACCGAGCTTTGCTCTACCGTCACGCGGAACCCTGCGGCCAGCATCGCGGCCACGCCTTCGGGCGTTATTCCTACGCGTTCTTCGTTGGCGCGTTGCTCGGCGCGGACCCAGATATGTGTCATGTTGCTGTCCTTGCTTTCCGGGCCTTAGTGTTGGGTCGTTCCGTTCTGGAGCAACCGATCATAGCCCCGGCGCATCGCGCGCTTTTGCCAACGCTCGGCAGCAAGGCAGGCCTCGCGCAGATTGGCGAACCATGTGATCTGGCGTTGGCCGGAGATGGCACCCGGCCGCCCACGCAGGCCCCATTCGCGCAAGACCGAATACTCGCCAAATAGATTATAGTCGACATCGACGCGGTAATAGCGAGCGCGCCCCTTGCTATTTAGCAGTAAATGGAAACCGATCATTTTTGCCCCCAGGCTTGGCTTCTGCCTCCAGAGATACCAGATTTGAATCCGAGCAACAGGCCAAACTTGTCGATAAAGGAAACGGGATGCAAAGGCGTAAGATAATCTGGTTGGGGATCGGGGCGCTTGTTGGTGCTGCAAGCTTTGGGGTTGCGCGGTATTGGCGGGCCCG
The DNA here is from genome assembly GCA_937910975.1 of uncultured Pseudorhodobacter sp. GTDB lineage: Bacteria > Pseudomonadota > Alphaproteobacteria > Rhodobacterales > Rhodobacteraceae > Pseudorhodobacter. The sequence goes on from CALEMZ010000248.1 coordinate 3,895, forward strand.
CCCGCTGCCTCTGGCCGAGTTTGAGGCGCGCTATGACATCCTGCTTGCCCCCCCGCCGCAGGTTTGGCGGTTTACCACCTTGGCCACAGCCTTGTTGGCCGGGATATGCCTGCGATGCTGGAGCAGCTTGCCAAGGCGGCAGGGCGCGCCGATCATCGCCACGCCAGCCAGCTTGGCTGGGGCGCGAGCCTTGATCAGCATCGGCAAGGGGCCGGGGCGGTGCCCGGATTTACTGAGGAGAACGCCCATCCGAACCATCGCCCCGCCGCAGAGGCGCTGGCCTCCGGCGGGTATGACGCGGTGGTTTTGACGGAGATGGTCGAAATTCGTGATGCCATCCGCTATCATGACAGCGCCGAGGCACTGGCCCACTGGACGGTGGCGGCGCGTGCCGCAAACCCTAAGGCGCGGGTTTACCTTTATGAGACATGGCACCGGCTGGATGATGCGGAGGGCTGGCTGGCGCGGATCGACGCGGATCTGATCCGCGCATGGCGTGATGCCCTGATGCGGGTAGCTATGGCACAGCCCGAGGTAGGCACGATCTACCTGATCCCCGGCGGGCAGATTCTTGGTGCCGCTGTTCGCGCGATCGAGGCGGGCGAGGTGCCGGGGCTTTCCCGCCGCGAAGATCTGTTTTCCCGCGATGTCTCCGGCGTGGTGGATACGATCCACCTTAATGATCTTGGGGCTTACCTTATTGCGTTGACGCATTTTGCCACGCTCTACCAGCAAAGCCCCGAGGGTCTTCCTCACGCGCTGTTGCGGGCGGACGGCGAGGTCGCGACTGCTTTGCCGGAGCAGGCAGTCTTGCCGCTGCAAACACTGGTCTGGAAGGTTGCCAGCAGCTATGCTCTGACAGGGGTGGCAATATAGTCTAACCGCGTGCCGCGCCGATGTTTTATGTTCGCCAAGGGAAAGGATGCCAATGTCATATTTGACCCTATTGACCGATATTCTTTATGTCGGTCACAGCCTTGTCGGCCCTTCCTTGCCGTCGATGGTTGAGGCGGGGCTGGCACATCAAGGCGTATCGGTGGAGGTTTCGGCACAGGTCATCAATGGCGCTCCTTTAAAGTATGGCTGGAATAATAGTGCCGAGGGCGAGCGCGGCGATGCGATGGCGATCCTGCCCGAGGGCGAGACATCGGTTCTGATCCTGACCGAAGCGATCCCGATTGCGGCCCAGATGGAATGGAATGATACCGCCGGGTATGTCGCCAGATTTGCGGGGCTTGCCTGGGAAACGCGGCCTGATACGCAGGTCTATATCTATGAGACATGGCACAGCCTGA
>CALEMZ010000249.1 GCA_937910975.1 uncultured Pseudorhodobacter sp.
GGACTTGGGTATTACCAGTTCAGCTATGTACCCGGTCAAAAAGCGGCACTCGAAGCCACGATGAAGGCCGCCGAAGAAGCAAAAGCTGTCGAAGCCGCCGCCAAAGCCGTTGAAGAAGCGGCAATGAAAGCCGCCGAAGAGGCAAATGCGGTCGAAGCTGCTGCAAAAGCTATAGAAGAGGCAAAAGCTACGACTGAAGCTGCCGCAAAAGCTGCGGAAGAAGCCGCCGCAAAAGCTGTAGAAGAAGCTGCAGCCGCAGCCGCCGAAGCGGCGAAGGCCGCTGAAGATGCAGCCGCAAAAGCCGCTGAGGAAGCCGCGCTGACCGCCGAAGAAAGAGCTGCCACCGCTGAGGCCGAAGCCAAAGCCGCTGCCGAAGCGGCTGAAAAGGCTGCCGCCGATGCTGCTGCCGCAGCCGAAGAAGAGGCGAAGGCCGCTGCCGAGGCTGCCGAAAAAGCCGCTGCTGATGCAGCCGCCGCGATGGACCCGGCCAAGCTGTTTGATGCAGCCAATTTCGACGCGACTCAGGTCGGCACCATGATCGACAGCTCCGCGCTGGATGATGCGACCAAAGCGACGCTGAAATCGGTTGTTGAGGCAGCTGCCAGCAACCCGCTGTTGCTGCAAGGCGCGCTGGATCAAGTGAAAGCTGCATTGGGTCTTTGATCCAATCAAAACCCAAAAAAGAAAAGCCGCGCAAAGAGTTGCGCGGCTTTTTTAATGTTTTGGATTAGCGGCGTCAGATACCTTCGCCCACAAAAGCCTTTTCCACCACATACTCCAGCGGTCCCGAATTGGCCCCTTCGCGCAGGCCAAAGCTTTCCAGCACCGCCTTCACATCCACATTGAAGGCCAATGAGCCGCAGACCATGGCGCGATCCTCAGCTTGGTTCATGCGCGGCAGGTCAAGGTCCTGGAACACTTTGCCAGAAGTCAGATTGTCGGTGATACGGCCCATATGCGGCGTTTCTTCGCGGGTTGTGGTGGGGTAATAGAGCAGCTTGCCCTCCACCATCTCGCCGATCAGCTCATCGGCCTTCAGGTTTTCGACCAGTTGGCGGCCATATTCCAGCTCATCCGCCGTGCGGCAGGTGTGCATCATGATCACCTGATCGTATTTCTCATAGGTTTCCGGGTCGCGCATCAGGCTGGCAAAGGGCGCAATTCCGGTGCCGGTGGCCAGAAACCAAATCCGCTTGCCGGGCAGCAGCGCATCATGCACCAGCGTGCCCACAGGCTTGGGCCGCAAGATAATCTCATCCCCGACCTTGATGTGTTGAAGCTTGGAGGTTAGCGGCCCATCCGGCACCTTGATCGAATAAAACTCCAACGCCTCATCCCAATTGGGCGAGGCGATGGAATAGGCGCGCAGCAAGGGTTTGCCATTGTCGCCCATCAGCCCGATCATCACGAATTCACCCGAGCGAAAGCGCAAAGATTGCGGCCGCGTCACGCGGAAGGAAAACAGGCGGTCCGTCCAATGCTTCACCGAGGTGACAATCTGCGCATCCGGCAGATGCGCTTTGGCGGCTTTGGCGGGGGCAGCCGGGGTTTGGGAGGCGGCGTCGGTCAAGGTCAGGCTTTCATTCATAATCTCTTTGTCCGGCCTTAAGCCGGTATCCTTTGTGTAGCTTTGATCTATGTCAGAGGGAAGCAAATAGCCCGCTTTGCTCAGGCGCGCAGACGCGATTGGTGGTCATGCGCCTGCCAATCGGCGCGGGCGAGCCATTGTTCGGCAGGTTGGCGCTGTGCCAACGCATCTGAGATTTCCACCTCATCAAAGCCCACGCGCCGCGCCATCGCGTATTGGTCGGCCAAAACATGGCCACGCGCGCGCAGCCGCCCCTTGAAGCCCATCATCCGCAGCCGCCGCGCCAACGTAAAGCCGCGCCCATCACTGAAGCTGGGAAAATCGATGCGGATCAGGCGCATATCTTCCAGATAGGCGGTCAGCGCGGTTGGATCATCACTGTTGGTCAGATCAAGCGCGCCTTCGTGGAAGGGCAGTTGCGCCAGCGAGGTAAAAGCGGGGATCGGGATTTCAGTGCTAAAGCCCGTGTCGGTAACAATAATGCTCATGCGGCGTCCTCCTGAGGGAAGCGGACCATTTTACCGTCGATAAAATGGATGCCGCATTCTGTTTTTTCGGTTCCGCGCCAACGGCCTGCGCGCGGGTCTTCACCCTCCTTGACGGGCGAAGTGCAAGGCGCGCAGCCGATGCTGGGATAGCCCTTGGCAACCAGCGGGTGGAGCGGCAGGCGATTGTTGACGATGTAATCTTCAAGGTCGTCGCGGGCCCAATGCGCCAGCGGATTGATCTTCAGTCGATGCCCGCCCTCGGCCTCAAAAAACTCCACCTCGGCGCGTGTGCCGGACTGGAAGCGTTTGCGCCCTGTGATCCAGGCGTCAAACCCGTCCAGCGCGGTTTCCAACACCTCAGTCTTGCGCAGCGCGCAGCAGGCATCGGTGCTGATCTGATGGAGCGCGCCATCCGGGTCATCCATTGCAAGGCGCGCGGGGGGGGGCAGTGAGCGATCGAATATCGGTGAGGTACAGCCTCTCCGCCAGCGTTTGCTGATAGGCCAGTGTTTCGGGAAACAGCATTTGTGTGTCAATGAACAGCACCGGCGTATGCGGGCTGATGACCGAAAGCAGGTGCAGTAGCACCACCGATTCCGCGCCAAAACTGGACACCAGCGCCACGCGGCCCACATCGCGATCACGCAAGGCATGTTCCAAAACCGCCGTGGCCCCATGATGGCGGTAGCGGGCGTTCAGCCCGGCAACCCGTTCCGCCATTGGCCCAAAATCATTGTCACGCGGCATTGCGTTTTCCCTCATCGGGGTAGAGTGCTGCTTTGAAAGGCCCAAGGCCAAGGCGGCGATAGGCTTGGAGGAAGGTTTCCGCAGCATTTTCGCGTTGCTTGAGGTAGGCCGCAATCAGGCGCTCAATCGCAGGCACAATCTCATCATAGGCGAAACCGGGGCCGGCGCGTTCGCCGATCACGGCGGTTTCAGTACCATCGCCGCCCAGCGTGATTTGGTAGTTTTCCACACCCGCGCGGTCCAGCCCCAGAATGCCGATATGGCCGACATGGTGATGGCCGCAAGCGTTGATGCAGCCCGAGATCTTTATCTTCAGCGGGCCGATGTCATGCTCCAGCTTCAATTCCTCAAACCGCGTCGCGATCTGCTGGGCCACGGGGATTGAGCGGGCCGTTGCCAAGGCGCAGTAATCCATGCCGGGGCAGGCAATAATGTCGGAAATCAACCCGACATTGGCTGTCTCCAACCCCGAGCCGCGAAGTGCCGCGTGCAGGCCGGGTAGGTCGGACAGATGAACATGCGGTAAAATGACATTTTGCTCGTGGCTGATGCGAATTTCGGAATGGCCGAACCGCTCCGACAGATCGGCGATCAGCCGCATCTGCGCCGAAGTGGCATCGCCGGGTGTGTCGCCATGCTTTTTCAGGCTGATGGTCACGATCCGGTAATCGGGGTCGCGGTGCGCTGCAAGATTGGTATCAGCCCAAGAGCGGAACACCGGGTCTGCCTTGTAAAAGGCGCCGTAGGCGGCGGTATCGGCGCGGCGAAGGTCCGGGGCTGAGAAGGCGGCCTCGATCTGCGCCAGAAGCGCTTGATCATTGCCGCCAAACTGGGCGCGCAATTCCACAAACCGCGCTTCGATCAAACGGGAAAGTTCTTCTTTTCCCGTCTCATGCAGGGTGATCTTGATGCGCGCCTTATACTTGTTATCGCGCCGCCCCAGCATGTTGTAAACCGACAGAACCGCCTCGACATAGGGTAGTAGGTCGGCCTTGGGCAAGAAGTCGCGGACCGTGGCACCAATGATGGGCGTGCGGCCAAGGCCACCGCCAACGATCACCTCAAACCCCGGCGCGCCTGCTGCATTGCGCACCATGCGCAGCCCGATGTCATGCGCGCGGGTCACAGCGCGGTCATTGGGGGCGCCGGTGATGGCGATCTTGAACTTGCGCGGCAGAAACTGAAACTCCGGATGATCGGTGGACCATTGGCGCAGCAGTTCCGCCACGGGGCGGGGGTCTTCAATCTCATCGGCTGCGGCACCTGCGAAATGGTCGGCGGTGACATTGCGGATGGTGTTGCCCGAGGTCTGGATTGCATGCATGCCCACATCCGCCAGATCCGACAGGATCGCCGGAATATCGGTCAGCTTGGGCCAGTTGAACTGGATGTTCTGGCGGGTGGTGAAATGGCCATAGCCCTTATCATAGGTGTCGGCAATCTGGGCCAGCGCGCGCATCTGGCGCGGGTTGATGGTGCCATAGGGAATGGCGACGCGCAGCATATAGGCGTGCAATTGCAGATAGACGCCATTCATCAGGCGAAAGGGTTTGAACTCATCTTCCGTCAGCGCACCGCTGATCCGGCGTTCCACTTGCGCCGCGAATTGTGCGGTGCGCGCACGCACGAAATGCGCGTCGAAATCGGTGTAATTATACATGGTCCGGCTCCACTTGCTTGCCGTGGGCGTAGTTGGAGGGGCCGCGCATGCGGAACGCCTCGCGAAAATGGACAGGCTCCGGGCCATTTTGGCCTTTGCGCGCATCGGCCAGATAGGCCCCGACGGCGCTTTTGGCGCGGGCTGCGTCCAGCAGGCGCAACTGCGCGTGGGCCTCATCCTCGATCAGCTCCGCCTCGGCGTGGTGGCGTGACCATTGGTCATCGGCGGTGAGATAAATCACATCGCCAGCCAAAAGGTCGTTCGCGGTAATGATTTTTGCGGTGAAAGCGCGGCTCATGCCTGGGCCTCCTGAAGTTGGGGAAGGGAGAGGGCGGCGGCGCGGGGTGCCAGGCCGTAAAGCAAGACCGCCGGGCCATTGGCGCGCGCCACCGCCTGCGGCAGATCGGCCAGCGTTGCGGCGATGATCTGCTGATCAGGGCGCGAGACATTGGCGATCACGCTGACGGGGGTATCGGCTGCCGCGCCGTGCATCATCAGTCGGCCCTGAATGAAGCGCGCGGATTTCTTGCCCATATAGATCGCAGCCACCTCACCCGCACCTGCGATGCCAGCCCAGTCCTGATCGGCAAAGCCTGCCATATCATGGCCGGTGACGATGCGCAGGGCGCGGTTGCGGCCCCGACGCGTCAGCGACTGGCCGATTTCGGCGGCGGCGACCACAGCCGAGGTCAGACCGGGGAGGATGGTAAAGGCAAGGCCTGCGGCCTCCAGCGCTTCCATCTCTTCATCCAGCCGACCGAAAATTCCGCAGTCGCCGCCTTTAAGGCGCACCACCCGCTTGCCGCTGCGCGCATGGGCGACGAGGCTTGCGTCAATGTCGTGCTGGCTGGCGGAGGGGCCAAAACCCTCTTTGCCGACATCGATCCGTCGCGTGTGAGCCGGGATCAGCGCCAGAACCTCAGGCCCGACCAAACGGTCATGGACCACCACGTCAGCCTTTTGCAGCGCGTGAAACGCCCCCAGCGTTAAATGCGCCGCCGCACCGGGGCCAGCGCCGACAAAGGTCACGCTTTGGGGAAGGGGCAGGTTTTGCATGGGGTGTCCTCACTTGGTTATTGCGCCAATGTAGAACATTTTCCTGTATTTGCGCCATATACCCTTGCGTATAAGGAATAACATTCTAGAATGATGGCCGAATGGACCATGTGTTCCGGGGATGAAGGGGATATTGGAATGGCTGCCCGACTGGATGAGATCGACCGGAAAATCCTTGCGGAGCTGCAAGCGGATGCCGCCCAGTCGCTGGATGAAATTGCGCGCAAAGTGGGTTCTTCCAAGACCCCAGTGTGGAATCGCATCAAGCGGATGAAGGAAGATGGCGTGATCTTGCGCCAGACGGTTTTGCTGGATGCCGAGGCCTTGGGGCTGGAGGCTTGTTTCTTCGTGCTGATCCGCACCTCTGAGCATGAGGCCGATTGGCAAAAGAAGTTTCTCCGCGCTTTGCAAGAGCGGCCCGAGGTTCTGGAAGCGCATCGGCTGGCGGGGGATATCGACTATATCCTCAAGGTACGCGTGGCCAATGCGCGGGCCTATGACACGTTTTATCAGGCGTTGATTTCCGAGGTGCGGATATTCAACGTCACGGCCTTGCTGTCGATGGAGGAGATCAAGGCGACCACGGTGTTGGCAGTGTAAGGGCTGGCCGGGCAGGGGTATTGTTTACCCCCCCTCCCTTGCCCTGAATAGAATTCACCGACCCATGAGTATTTTTGCAAAGCCGAAAATGCCG